>DAOWNU010000297.1 GCA_030642425.1 bacterium
CCCCCTCGTGCTTTTTCAGCAGGTCGTCCACCATCTCCGGCTTGATAGCCTTGCCCCAATCGACCTTCAGCTCGATAACTTCCTTGCCGTTGGCCGTGGCGATCTTGGCCCAGCGGTCGGAGAATGCTCCGCACATACACGCGAGAACTTTCTTATTTGCGAAATTGCGAACCGCCGCCTCCATGAGACCGGTCGAACTGCTCGTCGATAGGATGATCTGGTTTTTGGTGTAAAGGCATTTCTGGAGCTTCGGCACAACTTCGGCCTGAAGATTGGCGTAGTCTTTACTTCGGTGGCCTATCATAGGCATGGCCATAGCCTCGAGAATGTCGGGAAGGACCTCTGTCGGTCCGGGGATAAAAAGCTTCTTGTGTGTCATAATTCCTCCGTTTATTGATTTTTTTTGGGGCTTTACCCAAATGATATATTATTAAACTAATCGGCTATTTCCATTTGTCAAGAGTAAATTTTACTTAAGGGTATTTTTTTTTCGCGCATTAAATCGCAGCTATAATTAGCGGGAACTCGTCTTCGGGCTTACTCTATTATTCAGACGGGGTCTCTCAATTCTAATTACCCATTATATTTACTTTTTTTTCGTGATGTTCGAATGAAGAAAAACCGAAAATTTATCTTTAAGATTGCTGATTTCTGCCGAAAAAACAACTTTGGAGAGAATGTTAATAAATTCGGTTAATTGAAGCAATAAATTCAAACGTCAAAACCAGCACAACCCCCATTTTGTCATTCCCGCGAAGCTTGTCCTCGGGAATGCGGGGGGCGGGAATCCAGTGGGCGGCGCGGTGGGGCACTTTTGCATTGCTAATTGCTCATTGCTAATTTTGCTATGAATCTTCCCTTTTACCTTCTTCTTCGTTCATTTGGGTGAACCTATCGGTACGGCATTACCTTTATAAGGTACATCTTCTCGCAACATCGATATGAAGCGCTATCTATATCTTATTGCACTCTAATGTGTTACGAGAATATCGTCCTTCTGGCACGAAGGGTGCGTTTTCCCCTTATGATTATTGTTGACTGACGAAAAGGAGCAACCTTAAAAAACAATTAAATTATTTTTGTAGAACGCCGGTAGGGGACGACCATAACTTAAAGCCGCGGCCACGGACTCGAGTTTTCGTCCCCTTCGGTTTTTTTTATATTTCAAACGGCGGACCGGATATCCATTCGAGACGCCCACCGTCTTTACAACCTCCCCATCTCCCGCCAAAAGAGTGAAAATTTTTTCGAGAAACCCCTCTATATGCGAAAAAAGGTTGCCCATCGAAAAAAAAACTCTATCTTATATAAATATTTCGATTATACCAAAAGACTATGGCAATTTTAGTTACAAACGACGATGGAATTTATTCGGAAGGACTGGCCGCTCTGGCCGCAGGTCTGGCGAAGCTCGGAGAAGTCGTAGTTGTCGCCCCGGATAGGGAGCAGTCCGCGGTCGGCCACGCAATTACCCTTTCAACCCCCCTGCGTATCACGAAAATAAAACGCGGCGATTCGCATTTCGGCTATGCCTGCAACGGCACTCCCGCCGACGCCGTAAAGCTTGGAATAAAGGTGATTATGGATGAACCGCCCGAACTCATCGTCTCCGGCGTGAACAAGGGCGCCAATGTCGGCGCGAGCATGATATATTCCGGAACTGTCTCCGCCGCCACCGAAGGCACTTTGCTGGGCATACCGTCTATTGCGGTTTCGCTCGACAACCGCCACGGCGGCAGATGGGACACTGCGGTAAATTTCACGGTCGCTCTCGGCCGACTCGTTATCGAACGAGGTTTGCCCGGAAGTATCCTGCTCAATGTCAACGTGCCGGACCTCCCCGAAGAAAAGATCGCCGGAGTGAAAGTTACCAGTCAGGGCAAAACGAATTTTAACGATTTTTTCGAAGAGCGAAAAGACCCGCGCGGGCAAATATATTACTGGATGAGCGGCACGATGGTCGCGGACGATTCTCAGCCGGATCACGATGTTACTGCCCTCGCCAACGGCTATATCACCGTCACTCCTGTGAACAACGATCTTACGGCGCGCTCTTTTTTGAATAAGCTGAACCGATGGAACCTTCAAGGACTTTGGGAACCGGATGCTTCTTGATATTTTAATGATAATTGGCGGCATTTTTATCCTCTATCTTGGGGCCGAGGGTATGGTTCGCGGCTCGAAAAGGCTTGCAATCTCCCTGGGAATTCATCCGCTGATAGTCGGGCTGACGATAGTCGCATTTGGAACTTCCATGCCGGAATTGGTCGTGTCTGTTACAGCGGCGATTCGCGGTTCTCCCGCGATAGCGGTCGGCAACGCGCTCGGCTCTAATGTCGCAAATCTCGGGTTGATTCTCGGTGTAGCGGCGTTGATCTCGCCAATGCGGGTCGAGGACAGGACAGTCCGTCTCGAGGTTCCCGCCAGCATTTTTGCTGGTGTTTTCCTATATCTTTTCGCGGGCAATCTCGATATCAGTGCGATGGAGGGCATACTGCTCATCATTGGATTCCTCGCCTTCTTTTTTGTTGCGCTTTTCCCACAGATAGTGAAGAACGTCAAAGTTCTTCCTTCGGAATTAAATCTCGATCTTTCGAATCCTCTCACTCAGGAGGAGATCAACGAGGCGCGGGCGAGCCAGACATGGGTTAGCGATCTTCTGCTTATCGTCCTCGGTATTGCCGGATTGATTCTCGGCGCGGATTTTACTGTGGATTCCGCTATCGCGATAGCGCGGAATATCGGTGTCAGCGAATTGGTTATAGGCGCCACTGTCGTCGCCCTCGGGACGAGCCTGCCGGAACTCGCTACCTCGATAGTCGCGGCTATAAAAAACGAACCCGATATTTCCGTAGGCAATGTGATCGGCTCGAATCTTTTCAACACATTTATCGTCATCGGTATTCCAGCAATCATAACCGGCTATCTCCCCGTCGAAAGGGGCGTGTTGATAATCGATTTTCCTGTTATGATCGGCCTGTCGATTCTCGTTCTTCCTCTTCTAAGCTCCGACCGCAAACTCGACCGCACGGAGGGCTTAGGGCTAATAGTCGTGTATATCGGCTATATATTGCTCGCCATCCTTCGACCACAGATCATGCTTATCCCCCAGTCTGTTTGGCCTTATTAACTCTCTCCGGTCAATCGAGGGAATTCGCAAACCACTTTTATACTCCGATTTTGCGTTAACGATATCTTATTCTTCATAACGCACTGCACATGTTGATCTTATATTTAAAATCGCTTTCACCGATCAGGTGAGAGTCTAAGCGGTTTAAACCGCTTCAAAACGAAGCCCTTTAAAGGGCTTAGATTAATTATCCGATACAAGGTCGAGCATATGAACAAGAGATAAATATTAAATATCAAACATCAAATATTAAAATTACAAATCAAAAATCAAAATTGATGCTTCGGCAAAAAGTCGAAAAACTGCTATTTAGCACTGAAAACACAAAACGTAACTCTTTATATATAAACAAGTTACTTGTATCATATTAGTAGGCGATAGCCCTAAAATGGACTTTTTGCCGTACCATCAA
>DAOWNU010000286.1 GCA_030642425.1 bacterium
CTGCTTGGAAATATCCAGGATTTCGGGTGGGCCGTGAACTTCTATATAATCCTGCCCGGAAACAACGGGAGCAAAAAGAAGCGAAATACCAATTATTAGTAAAGCATTAACGAAAACTTTCACAATGCCCTCCTGGAGCAGAATTGAGCTAACTTACGTTCTATTATTATGTTACGCTAAGCGCTTATAGTATTTTCTAATTCGTAAGGCGCAAATAGCCCTCGTATCTTGAGTTAAATATAATTACAAACTGAGAAATGTCAAGTCCAAATCTCATTATTGTTTTATTATATTGATTCACTAAAAATCTTCAAGTGAAACTTTATTTACTTTTAAAATTTGTTTCCCGAGAAAACGCTCGCCTACCTGCCGAAATCTTTCCGGGGCGTCGCTCACCATGAACCGGTGTTCGGGCTTTTCGTTCTCGCGCAAGGCCCCGGCGTTATCGAGTAATTCGCCAACCTCTTTTACCGTGGATTCGGCGGAGTCGATAAGCGTAACGCCCTCGCTCATTGTTTCCGCAATAACCGAGCGCAGAAGCGGATAGTGCGTGCATCCGAGGATCAGCGTGTCGATATTTTCGCCGCGCAGGTCGGCCAGATATGTTTCCGCCACGAGCCTCGCCACCGGGCCAATTGTCCAGCCCTCCTCCGCGAGCGCGACGAACAGCGGACATGCGATAGGAAACGTCTCGATATTTGGGTTCAGCGATTCGAGTATTTTCTGATAACTCTCCGAGGCAATCGTCGCGTTCGTGCCGATTATGCCGATTTTCCAGCTGCGGGTCGCGCGCGCCGCAGCGTGTGAGCCCGGTTTCACCACTCCGATTACCGGTATCGGCATTTTCTTTTCGAGCAATTCGAGAGCGATACTCGATGCCGTGTTGCAAGCCACTACAAGCATCTTGACATCGAAATCCATCAGAAATGCCGCGTTCTGCATCGCGAGTTTTCGCACACGCTCCGGGCTTCTTGTCCCATAAGGGTATCTCGCCGTGTCCCCGAAATAGACTATCTCTTCCGAGGGGAACTGGCGAAAAAACTCTCTGACAACGGACAGTCCGCCGACACCGCTGTCGAATACGCCGATTGGCTTATTTCGATTTTCGAGACCTATATCCGGCGGCATAATTCTCCAATCTTGCTTTCATTTCCGCAACCTCTTCGCGGCTCAGGATGCGCCATCGACCGGGAGCGAGTTTTTCGGCGGTAATTCCCGCGTAGGAAATTCTTTCGAGTGAAATCACACCGTGCCCAAGAGCCTTGAAAAAGCGCTTGACCTCGTGATATCGCCCCTCGTGCAGCTCTATCTCATACACGTCGTTTCCGCCGCGATTTCCAAAAAATTTCAGTTCGTGAATAGAAATCCTTTTGCCATCTAAGATAACGCCTTTTTTGGCCACCGCTTTCTCGCCGTCCGATAGTCTTCCGGAAATCGTCGCCCTGTATTTTCTCGGCACCTCGAATCGCGGGTGAAGCATTATCTGGGCGACCTCGCCTTCGTCGGTGAACAGCAGCACGCCGGTCGTGCCGGTATCGAGCCTGCCCACAGGGAAAAGCCGGGCAAATTTTTCGGGCAGCAAGTTCATAACCGTCTTTCGGCCGCTTTCGTCGCGTTTCGTGGTGATATATCCGGCGGGTTTGTTCATCAGAATCCATGTCGAACGCGATTTGGCTAAAATTACTTTTCCGTCGAACGTTACAACATTGGCGTCCGAAATATTCCTGCCGGGATAGTCCTCCCTTTTCCCATCGACCGCTATCCTTCCATCGCTAATCGCAATATCCGCTTTCCTGCGGGAAAGTTTGGTCGCCTTTGCTATAAATACGTTCAATCTCAATTCTCTTCTCCAGTCGGCTCCGGTTCGACAGCGGATGTTTCCGGTCCGGCAGTGTCCGCGCCGGACTCATCGATCTCCTCGAGCTGCGCCTTCTCCTCGAAAAGCCCCCGCAAATCCTCTTCATTCGGAAGGTCTCTCACACTTTCCAGCCCGAACAGTTTTAAAAACTCCTCCGTGGTTCCGTAGAGGAACGGCCTGCCGGGCGCCTTTTGCCTGCCCTTCATCGTGATAACTCCGCCCTCGAGCAGCCGGTGGACGGAACCGGAGCTATCGGCGCCGCGAATTCTGTCGATAACCGGCTTTGTCACCGGCTGTTTAAGTGCGATTATGCTCAGAACTTCGAGCATCGCGCGGGTCAGCCGGAGCTTCCCCCTCTCCGCGAAAAGCTCCGCGACGTAGGGGGCGTAGGAATTCAACGTGAAAAACTGAAACCCGCCGGCAATCGCTTTTATCCTAAACGCCCTGCCCTCGCTCTCATACGCTCGATTGAGTTCTTCGACAATCTTTTCGGCCTCGTCTTTGCCCTCCAAAGACGAAATGCCCACCAGTGTTTTTATATCGATTGGTCTCGGAGACGCGAAAATCAGCGCCTCGACAATCCCCTTTTTCAATGTATTACTCACCGCGATCCTCCGGATTTCTGTATAACCAGATATTGCTAAATGCCGACTGCTGATGAACGCGAACCCTTTTTTCCCGGATTAGTTCGAGAAGGCCGAGGAAAGTCGCCACGAACATCATCGGTGTCGTTTGTGCGGGAAAAAGATCGATAAAGCGCGCCCTGTCGGTTTCGGACAGGATTGAAATTATATGCTCCATTCGCTCGCCGATATCGACTTCCTCCCCCTTGAACCCGGGCATAATACGGTTTTCCGTCTTGAGAAGCTCCCACGCCGTCCGCACAAGCGAGTAAAAATCGAGCGTTATCAGCTCTTCCTGTCTCGCGTATTTCGAGACCTCCGATGAATCGGGGAAAGCTCCCTTTGGAAACAGGCGCATTTGTTCTTCGCGCCGCTCGCCCAGATCGTCGCTGATCTGCTTGAACAGCCGGTATTCGACGAGCATATCCACAAGCTCGCGCCTCGGATCGTCGATCTCGCCGGTGTCTATCTCCGGTTTCGGCAGAAGCATCCTCGCCTTGATACTCATCAACAGCGACGCCATCAGAAGATATTCGCCGGCGATACTCAGGTCGATATTACGCATCTCGTCCAGAAACAGGATAAACTCATCGACCACGTGGCTTATCGGGATGTCGTATATATCGATCTCATCGCGCTTGATAAGATAGAGCAACAGATCGAGCGGCCCCTCGAAAACCTCGAGATGCACCCTGCATCGGTCATCCGATATTTTAACTTTTTCGGTCATAAAGTAAAATTTTATCTCGTTGCATTGGAAGCTCCGGCTTCCGGTCTCCAAATCTGGAGCTTAGTAACGGGAGTAATAATAAACTCTGAAGCTGGTTTTCTCAAGGATAAACTTTCAAATGGCAAAAAAAGTCGGCAATGCCGACGAATGTGCGTGCTCAACCGACTTCGTCGGATTCGCTCCCGTGACCGTAAAACCCCCTTAACAAGGGGGTCGGTTCGCAAAGCGAACCGGGGGGATAAAAAAAAGGGGCGACCATTCGCGCGGTCGCCCCCTATTACCTATTACCCATTACCTTCTTACGGCACATCCACCGACGCCGGCTCCGACCAACCCGTAACCTCTTCGCCTTTGCGCGCACGAATCCAGGCATAACAGGTCA
>DAOWNU010000005.1 GCA_030642425.1 bacterium
ATACAAATCTGGTCATCCCATAGATCTGCGGTGAAATGGCGCATATCTCATGTTCGGAAGTCGGCGCCCATCCGAGTGGAAATCCGCTCGTGATGGTGTCGCCGTCCGCGAGAAGGAAGCCGTAGCCGAAATCGTTCTCGAGTATTACGGTCACAACGTTGCCGTAGCGGATATTCGCCATAAATGCGCTCGTAACCGGATCGAATACCCTCGGATCGCGGGCGACCCAGCCGAGTGTTGTGAACTCGCCCATCCATACCGGGCTTCCGCAGTCCGCCCAGGGCTGATATACGCCTGCGAGACTGGATTCGCCCGTCCGGACACCGCCCACATAAAGGGTTTCGCAATAAGTCGGGTTTTCGGGAAGATATGGCCCGATAAGGTTAATTGTTATGCGCCACTGATGATAGACCTCGGGCTGATAAGGACCGAGACCATCGACAACGCCCGATTCGCCAAGCGTAATATCCCATCTTTGCGTTTCCGAGATTATCTTCGGGTCTTCATATTCATAGACACTGCCGCAGTCTGTCCAGCCGGTGAACACGGTCGTTCCACCGACATTAACACCGCCGGACCAGCGTTGAATAAGCTCGAAATGCGGGACAGAGTGAACGCATTCGAGGGGGTTCATCCGCAGGGGGTCCTCGAAACAGCTTGTGAACTGGAAATAATATATCGGAGCCACAAGCGGTGCAAGAACCAGCCCGCTGTGTTCGGGGCAATACCAGCGCCACGGGTCGGTCGGGGGCGTTGGATATTCTTCCATATAGTTATACTCGCCGCGAACGTTCGCCCAGCCCACGAAATCGGTGAACTCGACCTCGGTGAATAAGAAATATTCGTAAGTAAAGGGTAGCGACGGCATAGTTGAAACCGTGCAGGCGGGTGGGTTGCCGATTTCCGTAGTGAAGGTCGTATAATACTGATCGAAATAAACTACATCGTGCGTGCTTCCGGGAGCGGGCGGAGTAACGCAGAAGCTGTCGATCTCGTCGTATATCCAGCGCTCCACGGCGTCGGAGCCGGAACTGAGCCTGCTGATACATATCTGCGTCATCGGATCGTGATAAATAATATGATAGCCGGTGCTCACGGGCCGGTCGATCTGAACGTCGAAGCTGCGATAGTGAAGCATGACATGTCCGCCCATGGGATTCGCCAGCGAATCGTGGGGCATAACGTTGAGATTTGTTCGCCACCAGTTTGCGCCGTTATAATAAATATCGCCGTCGGGATCTGTTCGCGTGTCCCACCAAACAACGTCCAACCGGCGGGTTGTGTCCGACAGGAACATGCCCATGCCCGGCCAGAGCTGGTCGAAATAGCCGCCGCTCTGGTTCACTTGATGCTGGTCGGAGCGAAGAGTAAGTCCGCCGTCTTCGGACCAGACCGTGTATATATCCGTATCGATATGCCTTTCGTCCGACCATGCGAGGAAGGTGTTCGCAGCATCATCGAGGCGGAGTTTCGGCTCCCATTCGTCCATCGAAGAGGCCGCCACGACAGTTGCCAGAGGCCAGGTATGGCCGCCGTCGGTTGTCCTCGAATAATAGACATCGTAGCCCCAGCCCGCAATATCGGTGATACCCGCTCTCGTATTTCCGAGCGAATCGACACGGACGCCCGCCGGGACGGGATAGCCGTCCGCGACATATTCGTCCATATTGTTCGATGGGCTGAAGAAAGGATTTATAACCTGCCGGTAATACGACGTGGCCGACCCCAGGGACAGTATCCCAGTGGCCGTGTAAATACAGTGCAAGGTCGCCGACGTCCCCGTTCCTTCTATGTCCGAGCCGCAGAGGGAGTTATCCATTAAAAACTCGTCGATTATCTCATGTGCCGAATTGAACGTGCCGCCGTGGTTTATCGACGCGCGCATTTCGACCGTGTACCACGTATAATCGAACCAGAACGGCGGCAATCCCTCGAATAGGATTATCAGCAGTATCATAATGGCCATCGACATAATATGGCCTTCGTCGGACTGAGTATAAAACGAGATAGCGACATTATCCGACTCGTCAACATTGATATCCGCGCCGCCCTCGTCGTAATCGATGTGAATGAAGAGTATGTTGATGTCGTTATTTGCGATAGCCTGATAATGGCCGAATGTCGCTCCGCCGCTGTTGCTTCGGCAGTAATAGACGTCGCCCTCCGAGACCGTGTCCGAATATAGAAAAGTGCCTAAAGTATCGTAATAACTCCGGACATGCCAATCGACATAATTATACACTACATGGACAATTGCGCCGGGGCCTGTTCCCCAAACAGCAATCCTTGGCGAATAATTCGTTCCGACGGCATCGACAACGATGGCCGGACTCCAGGTATGTCCGGCGTCCGTGGATTTGGAGAACATAATTGCGTTGTTGTTCGCGTCGATCTCCTCTCCCCAGACAGCGTAAATATTGCCGTCCTCGCCGGTAATACAGTGCGGCTGGCGCTGTGGCCGGGTGGTCGGAATACTAACTAAAATGTCGGAGGCCATGAAGGACTCTATTTCGCCCGGTTCGGTGGGGTCTCCCGGAGAAGGCCTTGCCGATGCCGGAGTCGTTCGGACCGGCTTGAAATCGATACCGGTGGGCGGAAGCGCGGGGAGATAAAGCGCGTCCTGCGGGCTCAGTCTCCTCGGCTCCGGAAGTTCATAGCGTTTGAAGCCGTTAGCTATTATTTTTTCGGAGATTGTGGGCGGGCGCCTATAATCCGGGTCGATCAGAATAACTCTGTTCGTTCTGCCGGTCTCTTTATTCGCCCGGTTCAATGTTTTGATAGTATAAGGGTCGTCGGCCCAATCGTCCGCAAGCGCAAAACCCGCAATTAATAATAACGTAAGTAATGAAACAAATCTCCAACCGATGTTCATTTAAACCCCCTATGTTAGGGCGGATGGTTATACAATAATTTAACTATTTAAGTTACTTATAAATACCTTAAGGGTCAAGCCATATCTCTATATATTTTAAAATCTATCAAACTTCCCATTTAGTAAAGCGATACTCTCGCCCAAACCCGCAGCAACATCGTTTGCAGCTCGTAGTCGCTCGATACGCTGGGCGTAACCATCTGCAGCCAGAAATGCTGCTCCTGTTCCGGTGGGACATTCCATCCGTGCGAGCCGAAAACCATATTCGAGGCCCATGAGTTGGTTTCTTTGACACAATCCCATACAGGATTAAAAATTGCCGGCGCTATCGGGTCGAGATTTATATTTGCCCTCAGCACAACCCTGTCGTCGCCGTTGTAGCATCCGCAATCCCAGGCCGTCAACGAGTCCGGAGTGAGAAGGGCCAGACCGTAATCCAGCGGGATATTGCCGAGGTTCGTCCCGACTATCAGGTCCGGCGGGATCATTGTAACAGTGATGTCCCTCGGTGTAACGCCGGGGCCGAGGTCCCAGACTGTCGGGGCGATACTGAAAGCAAGCTCGAACTCGAACCAGTCGTAATCCGCCGTGAGCGATTCCGGAGCCGCCAAAACCACCGGTTTTGGAAGAACCGTGTCCGAAGGGTCGCCGTCGAAACCGATGAATGCGTATGCGGAATCCACGCCGTAATCAAGACGCGAAACTTCTACCCAATGAGTATCCGCTCCCGGCGCGAACCACCTCTGAGCGGAAGATACAAATTCGAAAAGCGAGTCGTCGATAGTGATAGTTCCAAGTGTCTCCGCAGGGTTTTTGGCGACAATAAGTCTGAACTGCCGGTTGTAATATGCAATCAGGTCAACCGGGCCGGAAATCGGCTCCAGAACGTGCGTTAGCGCGCCCCCGTCGCTCCATTCCCTCCAGAAATACATCTCACCGGAAGAAACCGTGTCCTCTTCGCTCGCTCCGACAGTCGGTGCGCTGCCAGCGGTGAACCAGAGTTCGACGCTTGCGGAGTCGAAATAAGTATCCGCATCCACCCGCAGGAAACCCTCGGGATGCAGGGGATTTTTCTCGATTAAAAGCCGGAACTGCCCCTGATAATTTGCAGTAACCACAATACTTTCCTCGATAGGCCCAACCTCGTGCGCTATCGGGCCGCCGTCGGACCAATTGAGGAATACGAACCTCTCGCCGCCAGACGTGTCCGGTGAAGTGGCCTCGATATCGTGGCTGGAGCCGACCGCCCACCAGTCGGCATATTCGTGAATGCCGTCGTAGAGAACGCCATCGACAATGAAGCCGCCGAAATCCTCGATGGGATTCTTTTTCAGAGTGCAGCTTACCGCAATACCGTATTGGGCATCGAGCGTGCATGGCGCGAGCACCTGAACCATGGTCGCCGGCCATGTATCTTCGGCGATAATCACCGCGCCGCCGTCGCCCGGGAGCCAACCGGTGAAGCCGTAATGAGTTCCGCCGTCCTCGACCGACGTCGATGTCGTAACCTCGGTGTATTCCGAGACCCGATACCAACCCGCGCCGGTCTGCGTGGGAACGCCCGCGCCACAGCCGCTGTATGTGAGCGAGAGAAGGATTTCATCCCGCCACAGCCAGTCTATCGAGCCGTTACTTGTCATCATAAATGTGACTGCGTTCGAATCGCCGCTTGCGGGAACACAACCGGTGCCGGTGAAGGCATAAACGGTGTGCCTGTTTTCCTCGTCTTCATAGTTGTGCGGGCCAGCGTCTGCGGTAATCTCGATATCTATCGGTATATAATTTCTTCCGACAGGCGGATTGCATGGGCCGTAAGGACTCGTAACGTCGAGAAAATAAACATCCCCCTCCGGCAGCCAGTTCCATTGCAGGCCGGAAGGCATGGAAAGGTCGAAATGCACCGAATCGCCGTAGCCGCTGACAAGCGCGCCCCAGCCGTCGTAGCCGATACAGGCCATTCCGCCGTCGGGATTGACCGTAATATAAGCGTCCACAGGCTCGTCGGCCTCCATCCAGTATATTCCAATCGAAGGCACGGGTGAACCGAGTCCGGTAGGATTTTGGACCTCGAATGTGTATTGATGTTCCCATTGCCAAGTAAGCGTGCCGTCGGAAGTCATGGGAAAACTCACGGATGTGTCGCCGCCGGTGGGCACACAACCTGTGCCGATATAGCTGTCGCAGATATATCGTTCGTCCGGGCCGATTTCCTCGATACAATCGAGCATATAGCAGTCCGCGGTAACGCCGTGGGGATAGTAATGGACGCCGACCGGCGGATAAGGAAGCCCGTAATCGCTGTGCACCACAAGGCTTTCGATAGAGCCGATGCCCATCCAGACCCACTGCAGAGTGGAGTATTCTTCGAGAAGGAATGTTACGATGTCCATGCCCCAGGCGCTCTCTATGCTTCCCGTGCCGAAATAGCCGACACAGAACATCGTGTCCACCGGGTTTATTGTGATCCGGCACGTAACCCATTCGCCGTCGGCAAACCAGTGCTGGCCCTCCGGCGGTGCCGGTGTATCGTAATCGCCGGGGTTGTCGATATCGACCCGATATTGATGCTCCCATTGCCAGTCGATAAGGCTGTTTATATCGAGTGTAACATTAACTAAAGTATCGGAACCCGCTGCCGGAACGCTGTTTGTGCCCAGCCAGCCGATACACTCATAGCGCTCCGTGCTGGAGATATATTCATATTTATTAACGCTGAGGTCGAGATTGGTTCCGGTCGCATATACGTGAGTTCCAACGGACGGATTCGGTGTGCCGTGTGCGCTTAACACGTTCAGTTCGACCACCGAGATGCCCCAGTGCCAGAGCACGGAACTCGGCTCGTCCAATGCAAAAGAGAAACTCGCGTCCGGGCTGCTCGCCGGTGCGCTGCCCGTGCCGGTATATCCGGTGCAAACTATCGAGTCTTCCCAGGGGGTTGTGACAATGCCTTCGACCAGAGCGCCGACGTCGTAGAAATGCGCGCCCGTATCCGGCACAGGCGCGCCGTAATACGAAGGCTCGGAGCCTATCAGCAGGCGATACTGCTCGTGCCAGTTCCAGGTCAGGTCCGAATCGACCCAAATGAACCACGTCCCCGTGGAAGCCCCGGCGCCACTTGGGCAGGAGCCTGTTCCGGTGTAGCCGTCGATCACCCACCGTATTTCCTCGTCGATCGGGTCGGGATACGGCGATGTTACGTGGGCTTCGATCTCGCTGCCGGGGAACCAGTATGTTATTCCGTAGGGGAAAGCGTCGCCGAGACCGCCGTCGTGCACTATCAGGCTAACAACCTCGTCTTCATCGGCCCAGAGCCAGGTCAGGCTCGTTGGCGCAATCATCGGAAAAACGATAGAATCGACCGGACTGCTTAACGGAAGCGCCGGTGGAACGCCGTCGAAGCCGATACAAACATAAGGCGGGTCCGGCGAGAGAACCCTCGCCATAACCATCGAACTGGCGACATGCCAGCTAACGCCAATAGCAGGCTCCGGCGAACCGTAACCGGTCGGATTGATGACCATAAGGCTATATTCGAGATTCCAGTTCCACATCAGAGTGCAATTCTCGGTAATATTGAAATCGACATAATTCCCGCCGCCGCTTCCAATAACGGAAGTGCCGTCATAGCCGGAGCTGGCCGCTCTCATATCTCCCGTAAGGTAGAATGGCGTGGGAACGGTGCATTCCACATAATCCCCCGGATCGTAATAGTGCGTTCCAACCGAAGGGACGGGAAGACCGAAGGTGGAAATTACTTCGAGAGTAAGCTGATTGTCCCAATGCCAGGTTATCGTGCCGGAAGAGATCATGTTGAAACATGCCATATCGCCCGCTCCGGCGGTGGGAACCGCGCCGGTGCCCGACCATGAGACAGCGAACATGTGGGCAATAGTATCCGGGCTGCCGGCGTAGGCGCAGAGATAGACGCCCGCATCGACCCAGTTGGAACCGACCGGCGGATCGGGATAGCCGTAACCGTCGTCGGAGTGAACGACAAGTTCATACTGGATTGAATACACGGCGATAGCGGTGTAATGCCTGTCCATTATTATCGTAGTATTCGGCGACGCGCTGTCCCCGAACCACGCGCCGACAGGATCGCTTTCCCAGTGAGAGAAGCCGTATCGAATACCGGCGGCGCTGTCCCACGCTTCGCTTGCCGTGATAGTCGCGAAGCTGTCGGCCCAATACCAGCCTTCCCCCGTGAGGGTCGGGACGTGGCTGCCGGTTTCACCCGAATAAGTCATATCCAGCTTGTATTCGACGTTGAAAAAGGCGGTGTAATTTATATCGTCATCCGGCGTTGTAACGTCGTGGTCTATCGCTCCGGCGTCCGACCAATGATCGTAAGTAAAGCGCACCGTGTCGTCGAAAGTCTGTGGCGAGATAGCGCCGATATGATGAACCGATCCGGGGCCCCATGAAACGCTGCTCGGCGACGGAACCGTGGCGTAATCGACATCGATCTGCCCGAATCCAAAATCGTTTCGGACAACGACGTTCGTATTGTTCGTATATCTTATCGTGCTCGAGAAGTAATCGATGCAAGTAAATAGAGTGGAATCGATAGCGTAAAAGCCGAGGGGGTCTGTCGTGTCCGAGAACTCTATCTGAGAGCCGCAGTCCGTCCATCGCTGCCAGTCGTCGTAAAGGCCGCTCTCGAGATGACTTACGCCGAATTGTGTGTGTTGTTCCGTGAAGGTCCAGTTCGTGTCGGAGGGACCGACAAGAATGATAAATGGAAACCATTGATGGAAGTATTCGACATCGACGTTTCTCGCGGCCAAAACCAATCCTATCGTGTCCGGATCGATAGTCGCCCAACGCTGGAGCGGCGAGAGATCTACCCATCCGGTGAGATCGAAGGTCGTGTTGGCGTCCACCCATGTCGAGCAATCGACTGCGTCGTTGATAGTATCGTTGACTATTACGCCAAAGCATGAATAATCCAACTCGACATTTGGCAAAGTGTGAGTGCATACCGGTGGATTGCCCTTGAACGCGTTGAAGATAGTCCAGAACTGGTGATAATAGCCGCAGGGATAAGCCCCGCCGGTGTCCGGAGGAACATAATAGGAAGGCGCGATCCATGTCCAGCCGCCCGGATTCGCGATAGCCCACCTTTCCGTGGAACTCGAACCGGCCCAAAGCTGATCGAGGAGTATATTATTCGATACGATATATTCGGGATCGAACCATATCCGGTATGTGTCGGCCACGGTAAAAGTCGTTTCTTTCGCGGCGTCGAAGGCCATATAATCGAATCCCGGAAGCGGAGAGCCGGGCGTTGTGGGGATATAATCGACATTGAGGGCCACGCCGGTCATGCTGTTCCCGTTGAAATAAACGTCGCCGGCGTCATAGCGGGTATCCCACCACGTTACCGCGATAAACCTTTGCCAGCCGTCTTTCCATATCCCGATAGACGGCCAGTATTGATCCGAGCCTCCCGCGTCGCAATTTACCTTGAGATCGCCGCGCCAGCTTGTTCCCCTGTCGTCGGAATAATTCAAGTATATATCCGGGTTTCCGAAGCGTGCGTCGCGCCATGCCGTTGTTGGATTGTCTTGCTCGTCCACGACGATACTGGGGTCTAACTCTTCGGTGCTTCTCGCGGAGATATTTATGTATGAAGAGAAAGAGTTGCCGACATCATAGCTCCGACGATAGCGAATATCGCCGCCGCCGTTGGAGGCCGTTTCGTAAATATAGACGATGTGCGGGTCGCCGTCCGGGCCGACATCGATGCCGCCGGGGATGATGTATTCGTTATCGGTGTAAGCTGAGATCGTAACGTAACCCGACGGAATGGAAGGCGAACCGCCCGCATTGGTTATCTTTTTGTAAAAAACGTCGTAATCGCTGCCGGAAGTGCTGTAATCGTGAGTCCAGCCGAGGTGAAGAACACAGCTTGCGCCGCCGCCGTAAGTGGCTATTGCCGGCAGGATGTCGTCGTGCTGGCCGCCATAATCGGTAAGCTGGTAAGCGCTGCTCCATGTAGCGCCATGGGTGGTGCTCCTCTTCATGAATATCTCGGACTCGGCCTCGTCCGGGTCGCAGCCTCCGCCCGAAGTCCAGCCGTAACAATATGCAACATAAGCATATCCGGCATCGTCGGTAGTTACTACCGACATATCCTCATAGGCCGTTGTATTCTGCATAACATAATTCGACCAGCTTGTGCCGCCGTTATTGGAAACGCCGCAATAGATGTCGTAATCGTAGTTAGCCGGGTCATACCAAAATGTATAGGATACATAGACATCCGCGGAACCGCCGGTGCCGTAACAGGCGATTCGCGGCCGGTTGCTGGTGCCGTAAGCATAGACCTGAACCGCGTTAATCCAGCTTTCGCCGCCGTTGGTCGATTTGCTGAAATATATCCAGTAATTGTCGGCGTCTATCTCCTGCGCCCATGTTACATATATTATTCCATCTGTGCCGACACAGCACGCCGGATGAAACTGCTGGCTCGTTGCGTCGTTGTTCACCCTGCCGTCGTTGTTCCAGTTGTTGTCAATATCGACATGGCCGGGATCGTCGGGAGGATCGTCCGGGGGAAAAGGCCTGTGGGCCGCATATCCGCGCTCATCCAGTGTGCCGTTGAAAGTGTGCCGCGAACGCCATGCCCCCAGAGCGTGAATGCCGTTGCGATAATTAGTATTCGTAACCTGCTGCATCGCCTCGGATCGAACCCATTCCGGCACCTCGATACCGACAGCGGATCTTATCGCGTCCCCTGTCCTCTCGATAATATTTTTTTTGTAATCGGTTCGTTTTTCGGTAAGGCTGTTCACGGGCACGGAGGGCATAACAACGGGCCTCGAAGATATGACCACGCCCATTAACATCGTAACAGTAATTATGTAACCAAATATTCGCAAAAGTTTCACACGAAACCTCCGGGGTTTCCAGAAAATCGATGGGTGTGTGTTTTCTCCCTCGCCGAAGGAAGAACTCCCCATAATACAATTATATTATAATACGGTATTATTAGACTATTGGCAAGTTTTTTTTCTATAAAAAATATGTCGGGTAAAGAGAAAATAATCCTTGACTAATTAACTACAAGTTCTTATACTAATTCGATTAAAATGAATAAATACAGCTTTCAAATAATACCTCCTCATTCCGGCAAAGTGAGACAACTGCGGGTCGATAACCGACGGTTGAAATGGATTCTCGCGGGCGTCGCCGCTTTCGTAGTTATCAATATAGCCGTTCTGGGATTGAATATATTCCTATCTTTTAATACAGGCAATCATTTTGGGATGGCAAATGTCAACAGCGAGCTTTCGAAAAGACTGGATTACACTTCAGTTCTCACGGACTCGCTGGAAAGACTTTTGGCACAGCAATCTGAATTGAGCCGTCAGGTCAGGGATATTGCCGATCTGCCGCCTATCCCGGAAGATATGTTCGCATATGGAATCGGTGGACCGCAATTGCCCTTCGATCCGGATGAACCGCTCATTATCGCAAAGGCCAGAGAAATCGACCAGAAGCTCGATTCGCTCATCCTCGCCGCCGGGATAGAAAACAAGGCCCTAATCGAGGTTCACGATAAATTCGAAAGCAACAAGAAGCGATTCGCGCATACTCCCTCGATCTGGCCGATGCGGGGCTATGTCAGTTCCGGATTCGGCCCGCGGCTCGACCCATTCACCGGTATCTGGAAAATGCACGAAGGTATCGATATTTGCGCGCGCAAAGGAACGCCTGTTCTGGCCACCGCCGACGGCAGAGTAAAATTCGCCGGATGGCATCACGGCTACGGCAAGACGGTGAAGGTCGATCACATTTATTATCAAACCCGGTATGGGCATTTAAACGAAATCAATGTTAAGCCGGGACAGCGAATCAAAAGGGGCGATATTATCGGGACCTGCGGCAATTCCGGCTATTCGACCGGCGTCCACCTGCACCACGAGGTGCGCGTATCGGGCAAGCCCGTCGATCCGAAACAGTATCTATATCCCGACGTCGTGGTTGATTAGCGGACACTACTTAATCATTCTTGCCCGGTGACTTGTTCACATCTTTGCTTTTATTTCCCTCTAATTCATCTATCCACTCCATCACTTCGAGGCTCCGAAAATTGACCTCTGAAAAGGCCAAATTATACTGTTCGAGCGCACGACCGAGCAGACCCAACTCTTCGAAAATAACCCCCGCCAGCAGGTTCGCGACATACATACGACGATTTATTTTCGCGGTTTGCAGAAAAAGATCCGCTGCAATAACCTTATTGCCAAGATCGTATTCGACCAGAGCGAGATCATAGACAGCCCAGAAATTGGAAGAGTCCGCCTCGATTGCCTGTTTTAGGGGATGCACAGCCTCTTCCGGGCGTCCGAGAAGATAGAGCAATGCGCCCTTATATACCCATAAATTAGGGTTCAATTCCTCGTTTATAAGCGAATCGACAAGTTGAAGGCCGTATTCCCATCGAGAGGAGTCCTCCATAACGGAAGAAAGCTGTATCGAAGCTCGCCACCTCGGCGGCAATATTCGGGCACTTCTCTTTCCACGGGCGTTTAGCGCGGTCAATGTCGATTCCGCAAATGCAACTTCGCCATAGGCCAGGGCGTCGTAAATGGGAAAAAGAGAGTTCTCGGTCTTTATGACAACCGAAGGATTGGCGGTGCATCTTGTAATTAGGCCGTTCGGGTAAAGTGCGGCGCATTCGAAAAGGGCGGTTCCTTCGTAAAACCGGGCGAATCTGCCAATGTCCCCCGATATTTCGAAACCGCCGGGTTCGGTGACAAGAGTGTCCCCCTGAACGATATAGAAGCTTCCGAAAAGGTCCCGGATATCCTCGAGATCGTCGTTGAAAAATTCCGATTCAATTTCCCTTGCGAATACAACCGATGTTCGAATCCACAGGATGACCGCGTCGCTGCCCAATTCGTTGATTATTCTCAGAGTGAAGTGGAATTTGCCTTCCTCCGCGTGCGGTAAAAACTCTATCTGAAATTTTAACTTTGCGGTTCTAAACTCTGAACGGGACATATCGTTGCCGAAACGATCCATCCTCAAGGCCTGAAACGCTTTCTTCAGGCTCTTCTGCTTCTCAGTCTCAGCATATTCTCTCAATCGCACAAGCGCAAGGTCATTATAAAGCCCGGCGCGCTCGTCTTTCTTTACATCTTTTATTCTGCGTTCGAGGATGTCCGCCGCTTTTTCATATTCCCCGCTGCGAGTCAACAGAAGAGCGTAATCTCCAATTGCCCGGTCGTCGTCGGGATTCCTCTCGAGATGCAACAGGAAAAGGGACTCCGGCAGTTCGAAACATCCCGCAGACTCGATAACTCTGGCCATATCGGCGAGATAGACATCCTCGAGCCCCCTTTCGATATGGGCAAGAAAGATATAGATAATTGCCGATATCTGATCGTGGTCGATATAGGATGAGTCGATAAGATCGGCGAGATCCCGTGGAACGCCAAGTTCTTCATGGTAAGATAATGCCGCGACCTCGGCCGATTCGAGGAATCTTCGCGAACATACCCCGTCTGTCAGATCGATGGCGGTCTGAGAGAAAAGGGGGGATAATATCCCCCCCATTAAGATAGCAATTATTGCTACTAATAATTTATTTTCCGGGCGTATAGGCATTATCCCAAGCGCCCTTGAGAACCGCTACCGCGTCCTTTCCGGCGATATAAACCGTGGCATCGGGGCCTTTTCCAATCTGCGACATCGCAACCGGCGCAGGAACCTGTGCGGTAGCCGTTCCCAGAAGCTCGAATCTATTTGTGTATTTAAAAACCTTATTCGTGACGTAATCCGCCACGTAGATGAAGCCGTCAGGATCAACAAAGATGGCTCCGGGACATTTTTGTCCCGGCAGAACAACCTCCTGAACCATCTCGCCAACCGGAGTGAAAACGAAAACCTTGCCGAGAACCAGATCGGTAACGAGGAAACGATTATCGGAAGCCCGGTATGCAATCCCATACGGATGCTGTAAATAATCCCCGCCAAATTTGCTTCGGAAATTCACGCCCTCGAAAACAACAATTCTGTTGTTTCCCGTGTCCACAATATAGTATTTGCCCTCTTGTGCGATAGCGGAAGAAGGTTTGATAAGGGGCGCTCCGCCGTAGGATTCGCCCTTCACCGCGATTGGCTGGGCGTCGCCGCCGTCCGAAGTTATAAGCTTTATCTGTCCCAATCTGCCGTCAATAACGAGAATGTAGTCGCCGTCGATAGCAAGGCCGGTAACTGCGGCAACCTTGATATCCTCGTAAGGGATCGATCCTATCAGCCCTCCGCCCGGCTCGCGCCGGAAGAGCGCTTTCTTCGCGTTGTTTGCCACAACAACCTGATTGCCGGATGAGGCTATCGCCATAGGCTCTTTCGAGTCGTCGAGGTCGGAGGCCTTAACATAGCGAACCGCCTTCTTTATTTTCACATCGACATCCAGCTCCTCGGTTATCGACATCGATTCCGCAAACTTGTAGTAGCCCTTCATCTCGACAACGATCTCGTGAGTGGCGCGGCTTAGCGTGGCTCGATATTTATCGCCGCTGACCTTTTCCGCAAGGTTCAAATCGCCGTCGATTGCGAGTGTATGATCTCCGCTGACGGGCTTATCTTTCGAGTCCTTTATAACAAAATGGATGGTGATCGTCGTTTTCGGGGGGCTATCTGAGATCAGATCGTCCATCGGGAATATCTTTTTGCCCTCGGAAACCCTCTGCCACATCAGGATGGCCTCGGCGCGAAGTTCGTCCATCTGGGCCTTCGGATCCGCAAGGGACTCGTATGTTATCGGCGAACCGATGGGCGTAAGATTTCCGGATTGCGGGGGAACATTGCCCGCGCAATCGAGACGCTCGAAAACGGTTCTGGCTTTGATATGCCACGATTCGGACCGTGGTGTGCTCGCGATAACCTTCTTCAGATATGTTCCCCTCGTAACACAGTTAGAATTGGCCATGCCATAGACATAAGCGGGGCGAATGTATTTGTCCTTCAGGGAACTTAACGCGCTCAAGGTTTTATCCTTGTCCTCGATATTAAGATAGCCGATGCCGATAGAGTATTTCGCCTCGATCTTGAGCGGAGCGCTCACGGCGTTGAGAACCGCCTTTGCGGAGGTCATCACCTCGCCGGCCTCCTGGCGCGATTCGAGCGCGGTGGCCTGCTTTATCATTGCGATACCCGCGAGGAATTTCGCCTCGTTTTTCATATTGGACGCAACCCCCGAATAATTGGCCACGTATTCGAACAGGCCCTTTGCCAATCCGACATCGCGGAGACGGGGCTGACCGGCCTCACGGTTTGCTTTTTCGAGGAAATAGCGCCCAAAATTAAGGTAAGCCTTGGCATCTTCGGGAAGCTCGAGTTCGGTCATTCTCAAACGCGTAATAACCCTGTTGATATCGCTCGTTCCGCTTGCAATACCCTCCTGCACTTCGATAATTTGAATTCGAACCTGCGCCTGATCGACAACGTCTTGAGAGAGGTATTTATAATATCCGCCGGAGCTTGAAGTGAGAGCCTGATAGGAGGTCTTAGCTGTCTGAAGCATGGGGGTCATCTCTTTAAGAGTAGCGTCCCAGAACGTGCACTCGGCCTCGCGGAATTTAGCGTCGGCTTTGATTATCGACTCGCGTGTCGATCCACCCACCCTGCCGAGAACATTGTTGAATTGCCCCGAGGCTTGCGGGTAATTGTTCGCCTGTTCGATAGCCTCGATATACTTGACCCATCCTATCCAATAGTTAGCCATATATGTCGAACTGATAATTCCCTGCCAACCGTTAATTGCGGCGTTTGGCTGGGCCTGTCCTGCGAAGTATCTGAGCAATTGGGCGTCCGCCGCACGGACGTTCTTATCGGAAGCCCACTGTCCCGAAGCCGATTGGCTCGAAATATCTTCGAGAACGGTTCTAAGCTCGGCCGTCTCTCCGGCAGAACCTTTTGCGATTCTGTTTGCTATAAGGCTGAACGTCACATAGGGCTTAACCGCTGCAAAAGCTCCCATCGCTCCTTTTGCGGCGTTAATTCTTGTCTCGGCCGTTTCGAGTTCGCTGAGAATCACATCGTCGCGGTTCTGGTTGGACAGTTTTTTCTCACCCCATTCGTCCGGGCGCACCTGCATATAAAGCCGCGCAAGGTAATAATGGCATTCGCCCTCCATAAGCCGCGACAGAACGGCTATCTGCTCGTTGCCGGCCTCGTTCAACTCCGCGAAATAACCGGTGGCGGTAGTGAGATCGTTTTTGGCCGCCTTATACTCCGTCACATTATAGAGCTTAATTATCCCGCGTTCGAACAAGCAGAGCGCCGCAGTATATTTAGCCTGCTCTATCTCCGTCGCCATTTCCTCCTTGGAATCGTCGAGAGCGGGGTCCTCGAGGAAATCGCGGAAATCGCCGTAGGCCTCGCCGAGTTTTCTTATTCTGACATTCTCGACTTTGCTAAGTTGGAACTGGCGATATGAAGCGAGGCCCCTTCGATATTTACTATCGAGATAGAACCTGCCGAGCTTTTCAATATTAGCGAAGGCTGTTATTGCTTCGGCAAAGGCCTGAGAAGCCTCGTCCAAGACGTTGGAATCCTCATCGAGTCTGCCCCAGTAATATTTCGCAAGCCCGCGAAAATACTTGGCCTGAGCCTCTTCACTCGGATTGACAATCCCGGAGAGAAACTCATCCGCAATACCCGCGGCCTGCTGGAAATACCCAATCGCCGCTTCATTATTGCCCGCGCTCAAGGCATCCGCCCCCGCTTCGTAAGCGGCGTTTATTGTCCCAATTCCCGCCTCACCGGAAACCGGCGCCGGCGTCGAGGTCGCATCGGCGGGTTCCTCGACCGTTTCGTCAACAGTCTCGCTGACCGTTTCTCCGATTGCTTCTTCGACCGGCGTGTCTTCAGCTTCCTGCGCCAGAAGAATAAAGCCGACAAGCAGCATGAGAAATATCCCAATTTTTGTTATCCGTTTCATCTCGGCCTCTTTCGTATTTTGTTTAATTGTTTCATTACTTCGATAAAAAATGTCAAA
>DAOWNU010000238.1 GCA_030642425.1 bacterium
GCCCGGAACGGATTTCTTCATTTCCAGCAGTGGCTATAAGGTTATGCGAAGGTGGTTCGCATTGCTCGTTGCCGCCATCGCCTTTATCGTGTATGCCCAGACCGCCCAACCTACAGTGCCCTTCTGGGACTGCGGGGAATTTATAGCCTGCAGTTACAGCCTGAGCGTGCCGCATCCTCCGGGAGCGCCGCTATTCCTGCTCATCGGGAGAATCACCTCCATGCTGCCGCTCGATTTTCTCGCCCCGCTTTTTGGGCTGAACGAATTGACAGTCGCCCACAAACTAAACCTGCTCAGCGGACTTTTCAACGCCCTCGCTGTGGGTGTGCTGTTCCTAATTGTCTCGCGTGCCGCGGAAAAGTTTTTCATAAAAGTCAACAAGGCTTCCGAATACGGCATCGTTTTTGTATCCGGCTTTCTTGGCGCTATGCTGGCGGCGTTCGCATATACATATTGGAACAACGCGGTCGAGGCCGAAGTCTATGGCCCCGCGATGTTCCTGACGAACGTCATAATATATATAGCGATACTCTGGTATGAAAAAAGGGAAAAACCGGACAGCGACCGCTATCTGGTTTTCATCCCATTTATACTGTATCTCGGTATAGCGATTCATCTTACAGTTATGACGATGCTTCCGCCGATCTTCCTGTTTATTATTTTCACCAGTCCCGAAAAACGCAAAGACCCATTTTTCTGGCTTACGTGGATTGTCCTTTTCAGCGTCGCCACAACATTTAGTATGTTTCTCTGGACAATGGCTTTCGGGCTTGTTTTCTCGTTTATCGGCTTGATAATCGCCAAATTTGCCTCTCCCGCAAAATCCAGAACAGGGGCTTCCAACTGGGCTGCGCGAAGTTTGGCACTGACATTTATTACGCTCCTTCTCGCGAGCCTCGCTTTCGGAATTAGCACATATACAATTGTCCGCTCGTCGCAGGACCCGCTTATCGACGAGAATAATCCCGAAACTATCGAGGAGTTTGCAAGCTATATGGACAGAAAGCAATACGGCCAGGAGTCCATGTGGCAGCTTATGTTCAAACGCAAGGGGCAGTTGAAAAACCAGCTCGGGAACCATCCGAGGATGGGTTTCTGGGGATTCTTCAGAATAAAGTGGGCGGATGTTAAAACCAGCGCCAACGGTCTGATACCATTCGCTATCGGCCTGTTCGGCCTGTTTATGCTCGCTTCGAGGCACAAACAGTTCTGGCTATTGTTATTCCTCGTTTTGCTCGTGAGCACACTCGGGCTTGTGGCGTATATAAATTTTTCCGACGGCACACAGGGTATCAAGCTCGAGGTGCGCGACCGGGATTATTTCTTCACGCCGGGGTATATGCTCTTCTCTGGGTGGATAGGCATCGGTTTTGCCGCGCTGTTCGCGCTTTTCGACAAGCTCCGAAAGCAGGCGAAATTGCCGGCGGTGATATCGCTTGCGCTGGTCTTCCTGTTCACGCTCTTGCCGGTTGTGCCTCTTTACGCCAACTGGTTCACGCACGACCGGAGCGAAAATTACATTCCGCACGATTATGCCTATAATATCCTCAATTCCTGCGACCAGAACAGCGTCCTGTTCACCAATGGCGACAACGACACCTTCCCGCTCTGGTTCCTTCAAGTTGTGAAAAAGATTCGCGACGACGTCTGTATCGCCAATCTTTCGCTTCTGAATACGAATTGGTATATCAAACAGTTGAAAACGAGAGTATATTATAAATATGAAGGAAAAACGGCGTCGGGCAAAACAATAAAGGGCGAGATCCGCGCGGACGACGATTTCGATCTGAACCGCAAGCTGAGCGCGAGGGGAGTAACATTAATTTCCTCGGAGGTTATCAAGCGCAGAAGTCAGTTCGGCCACGATTTCGTGCCGATAGAGTTCACCGACGATCAGATCGATATGCTCAGGGCATACCGGACAGCCTCGCATGAGATCGTCCGGGTTCAGGATATTATGGTCAGGCATATTATCGAACATACGAAGATATCAATAAAAACCACCGAACGGCTCGAACCGGATTCCACCGGAATAACGCTCGATACAACTTATGTTTTCGATCCGCCTATTTATTTCGCCGTAACCGTTTCCCCCGATAATAAGCTCCATTACACACCCTATCTTCGGATGGAGGGACTGGCGTATCGCCTTACCGGCAAAAAGGGCGAACGGCAGGTTGAGTCGACCATAATGAAGGATTACCTCTTCAACAAATACCTGTTCCGCGGCCTCGACAATCCGGAGATTGAAAAAGACGACAACTCGCTAAAGCTCCTCCAAAATTACACAACCGCCTTTATGACGCTCGCTTTGGAATTCCGGACGAGGGGAGATATGGAGCAGGCCCAGGAGGTTATGGAAAGGGCATTGGTAACACTGCCCTACGATTGGCGTGTGAGCATGTTCTCCGCCGATATATATTCTATCAACGAGGAGTGGGATAAATTCGACGCCCTTTTCGACGAGGCTATCGAGAAAGACCCCGAGAATATAAGGCTTATACGGGTTTTCTCGGATATTTCGTTCCAGAAGGGACAGAAAGACCGGCTTCTTGCTATCATTCAAAAAGCGCGGAAGGCCAATCCCGACGACGAGACCTTGTTCATGGCGAGCCTCGGATATTATTACAACCTCGAGATGGTCGATTTTATGAACTCCGAGATAGAGGCCTGGCTTATAAAGCATCCTGAAAATGAGCAGTTGCGGAAATATCTGGAGCAGGTGAAGAGAGGGCCGGAGATGCAAGTTGTGCCGAAGGGTAAGACCGATGGCGGCCTTTCCGAGGACGAAATTACCGAGGGCGCGGCGCTTCCCAGCGGACGTCCGGCGCACACCGGCCCGGTCGGCGACAAACCGGCGGTCGATGAATGATATGATTCCTGTAGGGGAGGGCCTATGTGCCCTCCCGCAAAATAACAATATGGCTGGTTTTATTAAAAATATTTTTCGAACCTTAAACAACGAAAACGTGAAATACCTCGTCGTCGGAGGAGTCGCGGTGGTTCTCCACGGCGCTCCGCGTATGACTGTCGACCTCGATATAATGGTCGATCTCGAAAGGGAGAATATCCTCAAGCTCTGGAAAGCGCTCGAAAAACTCACGTATCGCCCGAATGTTCCGGTTGCCGCCGCGGATTTCGCCGATCCTCGAAAAAAAAATGAATGGATAGACAAAAAAGGAATGAAGGTTTTACAGTTCATCCGCCTCGACAGGCCTTTCGAGAGCGTCGATGTTTTCGTCGGCGACCCGATAGGTTTCGACGGCGCATATAGTCGCCGAAAGGAGATAGAAGCGGGCGATACGATTATCCCGCTAATCTCTATCGATGACCTCATCTACCTTAAGAAAGAAGCGGCGCGGATAAAGGACCTCGCCGATATCGAAGCTCTCGACGAGTTGAAAAAAAGAAAAATGAGCGGAGAATGAATACCGAACGCGGAACATACTGGGATTTCTATTTCAACTACGACATGGAGCAACTGGCGTTGTTCATAGATTTGCCGGCTATAAAAAAACTCGAATGGCTCGAGGAGTATATCGATTTCCTCGAGGAGGCGATGCCGCCGGAGACGAAAGAGATATTTTTAAAATTCCGTCGCGGCGAGGTTGTGAAGACAGATTGACAACGATGAACGATATTCCCGTAGGGGAGGGTCCGTGACCCTCCCGAATGCGCGGGCGGGTTTAGAACCCGCCCCTACCTTGGTATAAAATGGCTGTTCTTCAGAAAATACGGCAAAAGATCATCGACAGGGAATTCTATCTATCTTCCCATGCCGAAGAAGAAATGTGGGCAGACGGTTTCGAGCGGAAGGATGTTGAAAACGCAATCCTAAAAGGTAGAATTGAAAAGAAGTTGACCCGGGACGCTCGCGGAACGAGATATAGAATAGAAGGGCCAATTAACGATGGCAGACGAATACACACTATTTGCCGTTTCGACGAGAAAAGCGAACTCATTCTTATCACTGTATATGCGTTGGAGGAAAGAAAATGATTTGTGAATTTTGCGGTGGAATAACGGAACTCCGTCGCGTGAAAAAACACCA
>DAOWNU010000401.1 GCA_030642425.1 bacterium
ATTCGACCTACTCGGCAGGACGGTGTTTAAGGGAAATTTTAAGTATGTTATCGGGCGTGCGGATAAATTGAATACGGGGATATATTTATATAGATGCGATTTCGAAGGCTACCAATCGAGCGGCAGGATTGTTATTGTGCGATAAGCGAAATCTACTTGACAACTGGCGAATAATGAAGCAATATGATAAAGTAAAGACGCAGAGCGTCGGAATAAAGCATGCCATGTGGGAGGCGGGTGCGAGAAAAAAGTTCGGATAAGATCGCGGAAAAGACTTATATCCACGAAAGAATATATTTCGGCATTCCGCACCGAGGTCACGTCATCGAAGGTTCTGGAATATCACGATGCGCTGTAACATTTATTAAATAGGTATTCATGGGCGGCTTTTTAGCCGCCCTTTTTTATCCCGCTATGTTATTAGTTTTCATTGTATTAGGCTTTTAGATATTACAAATAGAAAAATATTTTTATCTTTTTGTAAAAAGAACTTGACATTTTGTAATCAATCCCTATCTTACACCTGAGATTGAAACTCGAACTTAAATAATGGAGGAATTAAAATGGAAAAACAATCCGATGAAAACAAGAAAAATCCGGCCGACAACAACCAGCCAACTCACAGGATAAAGCTGAAGATGCCGAATCTACCCAGGGCGTTTCGCTTTCCAATATAGTTTCTGTCGACGGGCGCAGCGATTGGCTCCCCTGCCCAATTTCCCTGCGCCCGTTGTGCAGTAAGATTTTCCTCCTTTCCCTTTAGGAGAGGGGCCAGTGGGTGAGGGGTTTTGTTAATCCCTCGCAAAAGCTAATGCCGATGCAATCGACCGCAGATTTCCGGGCTTGATTATGCGAAAAAAAAATGTATAATGCTTCATACTAAAACGGCTATGCCGGGATTGGAGAAATGATGAAAAGAAGCTTGATATTACTCGTTCTGCTTTTGGCCTCGGTCGCGATTACCGCCCCCCACGATGTCTTTCAATTGTCCGACGAACCCGCGCTTTTCCGCGAATTTGTAGCGGACAGCCTGATAACTTATCCCCCCGTGAGAATGTGGACACTCGACAACGGGCTTGTCGTCCTTTTCTGGGAAAATCATATCGCGCCGGTCGTGAGCATGAGGGTTGGAATTCGCACCGGAAGCATGTATGAGCGGGATTATCTGGGCGCCGGAATAAGCCACTATCTCGAACATATCGTCTCCGGCGGCACAACGACCAAAAATACCGAGGTAAATTACGCGGAAATACTCGCCAATCTCGGCTCGACTTCCAACGCCTACACTTCGCGCAGCCTCACATGTTATTATATCACGGGCACCAGCGAGGCTTTCGCGGAGCAGCTCGAAATCCTCTCGGACAACGTCTCCCGATGCGCTTTCGACCGCGCGGAACTCGCCCGCGAAAAAGGGGTTATCACGCAAGAGATTAACAAGGGTATGGAGGAACCGTCCCGCGTGATGTCCAACCTGTTCTATAAAACGGCCTTCCGTGTGCATCCGGCGCGCCATCCGGTAATCGGATATATCGAGAATTTTCTTGCTGTTACGCCCGAAGAACTCGAAAACTACTATAAGACATACTACTCTCCCGACAACGCCGTGCTCACTATCGCCGGTGATTTGAGCCTCGAGGAGGTCCAGACTGCGGTGGACAGCTTTTTCGGCGATTGGAAACGCACGAATCACCCATTTCTAATATTGCCCGAAGAGCCGGAGCAGATGACCGCCCGCTATTCCGGGGCCGCGACCGCGGTTCAGTCCTCGAATATGAGAATTGGCTGGCGCGGAGTTCCGAGGGGCCACGAAGACAGCTGGGCGCTGGATTTACTGACCGACGTGCTCACCGACGGCAAAACCAGCCGGCTCTGCAAGCGCCTCGTTACCGAAGAACAGCTTTGCGAGGAGATATATTCCTATCATTACAATCCGCCAGACCATCCGGCGATGTTCACTATCGGCGTGTCGAATTTCGATTACGAAAACCGCGACAAAATACTCGAAGCGATATGGGAGGAGATCGAAGCGCTAAAAACCGGGGGAATCTCCGAAAAGGAGATCGAACGCCAGCGCCGCCTAATTGTGAAGAATCTAATGTTCGAGAACGAGACTGTCGAGGGCCAGACCCGCTCGATGCAATATACATATTTAACCCACGGGCGGCCGTTTTCCACCGATTTCATTATCGAGCCGTATATGGACGTTACTGCGGAGCAAGTCCAGAAATCCGCGCAGAAATACCTGATACCGAGAACAATGACCGTGGCGGTCGTTCATCCACCAATAGAAGAAGATGAAAAGCTTGTCGAAACCAAAGCGGAAAAACAGATTGATTTCGAAAAGCACGTTCTCGAAAACGGGATGACCGTAATCCTCGCCGAGAATAATAATGTCCCCCATTTCAACGCGCAGATGTTTTTCAACGCCGGCCTGCGATACGAACCCGCCGGGCAGATGGGAATAAGCGAACTAACCTCGAAATACATGGCAGAGGGCATAAAAGGCTTCCCCACGCCGGAAAAGCTGCAAGAATACATCGATTGGAACGGCTATAGGGTCGGCACGGGAAGCGGCAATAACACTATTTCCGTGGAGGGAACTTTTTTGCCGATAGACCTCGAACCGGGACTCGAATTGCTGG
>DAOWNU010000243.1 GCA_030642425.1 bacterium
CACCACTGCGCCCGACAACATCGACCTCCGGCCAATCCAGAATGACGGCCACCCAACCGGCTTTTAGAAGAGCTTCCGCGATAGCGTTGCCGGACCGAAGAGAAACCTCCCTCTCGCTGGAAGTCCCACCGCAAAGAACCGCAACCCGCCCCCTCCGGCTATTCTTCGGGGCTTTTTTCATGTCTGCGTCTGGCGTGTCCCTTTATCTTATCGACAATCATTTTCACAAGCTTGTATCCCGCCGCAAAAGCTATTGCGCCCTGACCACCCTTCGACGACATCAACTGCTTGGAGTCGCCGAAGAAACCGCTTACGGTTTTCACAATGCGAAGAGGCCCCTCGAAATCATTCATAGCGGTGTTGACCCTTACAATGGTCTTTTCCGCATTATCCATAACCCTATCGGCCTTTTTCAGTATTTGCGGCAGTTGGGAATTGAGATTTCTTAAGACAAGCTCGAATTCCGTGGTGGCGCTCGTGAACTGGTTCAACAAACGGACAAGAAATAGCGCGATCACTCCGGCGACGACCACCAATACCCAAACGGCTATATCCATGGACATGGTTTAAGCCTTTTTCGGCTTGATCTGCTCGACGCGCTTGGTGACAGCGTCTTTTACTTTCTCCGCGCCGTCGCGAACGGCCGCTACCTCTTCCTGCACAAGCTTGCGGACATATTCCGCGCCCTCTTTGCTGTCCTCATAGACTTTAGAAGCCTTGAGCGCGATCTGCTCTCTTGTTTCCTGACCGCTGGCAGGGGCGAACAGAAGCGCGATACCCGCGCCGATAATTCCGCCGAGAAAAAAACCCGCCAGAAAGCTTTCGATTCCGTTGTCTTTCATACTATCTCCCTCGTTAAAGTTTTCTACAACACAATTTAAGGCCTTTTGTATCAATAGTCAACATCATTATTTTTTATCGGTAATAACCGGACTGCAAACTAAGCGGCGTTATGCGTTAAGCGCTTCTGCAAACAGCTCCGCAAGCCTCGGTATTCCAATTTTAATCTCCTCCTCGGTGGGTTTGCTGTAGTTGAGGCGCATCGTGTTTTGTCCACCGCCGTCGGTGTAGAAGGCGCTTCCGGGAATATATGCAATTTTCCTATCGACCGCCTTCGGCAGCAATTCCGTCGTATTTATTTTCTCTGGCAGTGTAACCCACAGGAAAAGCCCCCCATCCGGCTCGGTGAAACTCACACCTTCGGGGAAATGCTCGCGCATGAGCTTAACCATCAGATCCTTGCGTCTTGCATAGACCTTGCGTATTTTCTCCAGATGGCTATCCAGAGCGCCGGTCTTCAGGAACTGATAAATTACATGCTGGGCGAATGTGTTCGTGTGCAGGTCGGAGCCTTGTTTTAAACGGACACAGCGGTCGTAAGCCAGCCCCTTTGGCGCGATAAGCCATGCGATACGAAGACCGGGCGCGAGGAGTTTGCTGAAAGTTCCGAGCAGGATCACGCCTTCGGGGAACATCTTCCTGAGATGGTCGGGGACTTCCGAGTCGAAAGATAATTCGCTGTATGGGTCGTCTTCGATAATGGGAACACCGTATTTCGCGGCCAGATCGATTATAACTTTCCTGCGCGACATCGGAATTGTACGGCCGTCGGGGTTCTGGAATGTCGGGACAAGATAGATAAGCCGTGGGCTGTTTTCCCGGATCAGTTCTTCCATGCCATCGACAGTCATGCCGTCGTCGTCCGAAGGGAGTGTAAGATAACGGGGTCCATACGCATTGAAGGCCTGAATCGCGCCGAGGTATGTTGGTTTGCTCAGCAGAACGGTGCTGTCGGTATCGAGGAAAACACGGCCCAAAACATCCAACCCCTGCTGGCTGCCGCTGGTGATCAATATCTCGTCCGGATGGCAGGGCACGCCGATATTGTTCATTCTCCCGGCGATCAACTCACGAAGCGGCGGATAGCCCTCGGTGGTTCCGTATTGCAGGGCATTTTCCGGCTGTTCCCGGAGAACCTTTTTGCAGGCTTCCAACAGCTGCTCGGCCGGGAACAGTTCCGGCGCGGGCAGTCCGCCGCCGAAACTAATAACTCCGGGCTTTTTCGTGATCTTTAGGATCTCGCGGATTACGTTGGATTTCATCGCGACAGCCCTGTGGCTGTATTTCCAGTTTTCTGACATTGTTACTCCTTTATAATGATTGGTGTATTCTTAAGTTCCCGTTCGGGAGCTATATTAGTTTATTTCAATTCCGAATCGACTTCTCTCTATTCAACGACTTATCGAATCGTTCCGCCTTATCACCCCCGATTATTCTCCCCAATATTCATGCAGAGGCAATGCCACAACCTCGAGGCGCTTCCGGTCGCCGAAAGAAAGCTCCTGCGATTCCCAATAAACCAGCAGTTCGTGCCCTGTGCCCATCGCCTCCTGGCCGCCGACCTGCCCCGTCAGTTTCATAATAAATAGCGCGACCTCGAAGCTCTCCTCGTCCCTGCCGGTGCTGGAAAGGTCGTTATACACCCCTATCGAGGCCTGAAGCACCTTTTTTCGCCCTTTTATTGTCGATTTGTTCGCCGCAAACTCGTAAGCCTCCTCGGCGCGCCCGAGAGAAAGAAAGGCCTCGAACGGTTCTCCGCCCTCTTTAAGGGCGATAGCGAGTGCGAGCTGGACCTCCGCGAGATCGGAAACCACCGGGGTTTCGGGGGAGATTTTGTGCAAATCGGAATAGACACTTATCGCGTCCGCGAAATTTTTTGCCGCTACCTCGTTATCTCCCTTAAAATGTGCCGCTCTGCCCCTGCCTTTGGAAAGCTCGATCCACCTGCCGAATAGCGGGACTTTCGCGCTTCGATCCAGTATTTTTTCTTTCAATATATTCTCGGCGTTATCGAATACCCTCTCGAAACCTTCACCCTCTTCGGCGAGCATGTTCCCCTCGAAAATAAGGGAATCCACCTCCCCGAGGGCCGCTTCGACAGAGTTCTCGTCCACCCTCGCCCTTTTGAAATAGCCGTTGGCCTCTCTTGCGGCGGAAATCGCTCCGGCCGCATTTTCGGTTGCGAGCAACTCGCTTTTGATAAGCAGCGTTTTTCCCCTGCCTATCCATCCGGCGGGATCGCCGCCGCCTATCGTATCCTCATATCTTTCAAATGCTTCTTCCGCCTTCTCGATAGCCTCGAACGCGGCGGCCTCCGAGCCGGTTTCCTCCAGAAGTCTCGACAGGGCGAGATGTATTTCCCCGGTCCGGAGCGCGGCTTCGGCCCAGAGGCTACAATATGAACTGTCGATCCTCCCGAGTTCTTCCAGCGCGGACGTGAATGAATCCTCGGCCTCAGTTCCTTTTCCGGCTTGCAAAAGAATCTTTCCACGGAGAAAATCGATCCCGGCTTTCAACATGGAAATATCGGCAAAGAATCCCTTTCGCTTGTCCTCCGCAATCAGAACCATTTGTCTGGCCTGACCGAGCCACATCAAAGCGCTTTTGAATTCCCCAATATCTTTCTCGGCATTGGCGGCGATTATCCTCGCCCGGCCGCTGTCGAGCGAGACAAGACCCGCGGGATCGAGACCGGCTTCGACAGCTCGTTCGAGAGATTCCGCGGCCTTCTGCGCGGAGGACAACGCCTCCCCCGGGACGCCGGCATAATCGATAAGTTTCGAGGCGAGAAGAAGCGCGCGTCCCCGCAAATACCAAAAAGCGGTCTCGCCGCCGGAGGTCTCGGTTATCGCCGCAGAAAGCGAGCCTACACAATCCTGCAGCTCGCGTAGCGCGGACTCCGTGTCCGAAAAGCCGATAGTCCGGGCGTGCTCTATCATGTTTTCCGACCTCATGACGATATTATCGGAAGCCGGTTGGAAATAATTTTCGAGGGCGTTCGGCGGCAGGTAATCGCGAAGGAGCATATTGCCCAGAGTCACGTATATCGCCGCAAATCCAAGATTGCCCTCCGGACACGAGGCCCGCCAGATAACCTCCGCAAAATCGTAATCCCCGGAAAATGTCAGGGCAAGAATCCGCTCTACAGAGTCCGCGAACGCCTCGACAGGCTCAACAA
>DAOWNU010000213.1 GCA_030642425.1 bacterium
CCACCCATCCCCGACCAGACGGCCATGGGTGTTAGCACCCAGCCGACCTTGCTGTATGGGTAATCGCCGAAAAGGGATTCGTAACGCCAGATCATATCGGGGATTCGCCCGATATCGTAGGCGGTGGCGTCGAAATCCGACGGAAAGGGGAAAGTGTTTACCGGCAGGCTTCCGCCGAGAGCGGTGGACTCGATAGCGGCGTAATTGCCTATCGCGAACGCAAAATTGTATGGGCAAACTGGATCGTCGATTCGGAAAGTCCATTCGACACAGCCGCTATCGGACATCGAAGCCGCGCTGTCGATAAGCTCACCTCCGGCGGCAACGGTTAATCCCTCCGGCACGGTCAGTTTCATCGTGCACGTCGCTCTGTCGCCGGGGTGATCGACACACGGGAAAACTTTTCGGGCCAGCGAGGGCCAGAATAGTGTGTAGATAATCGGGCCGTCCGGGCTTAAATCCCTGTAAATTCCGGATGAAAAGGGCAAATAGTCGATTACGAATACCAACCGGCACGTATCGCCGATTGTGGAAGCGCCGTCGATTGCGGTATTTATCCGGATAATGCTGTCCTCGAAAACGGTTGGAACCCGGGACCAAAAGCTATCGAGCCAATAACTTCCCCGAAACCAGCTCGAGTCGAGTTCTTCGGCCTCGAAATCGAAGGTGAGAATTGTGTCGTCGTTCAGTTTGACATATTCGATAATCGCCGAGACATCGAACACGCTCGAATCCGGATCGAGAATTGTAATTTCCAGATCGTAATCGACAATATCTATTTGTCCGAGATCGTATGCCGGCGAGGGCCGCGGCGTGTCGGTGATGTCCATACATTCCAGCGGATAAGCGGCGGCGAATGTGCAAAACATAAACAGAATCGTTAAATATCTCATGTCGATCTCCATTGGATTTATCATCAATTAAAAAAACCTCTTCGCGATCCCCAAAGCTCCCTGTTTCCAGGGCACCCGATGCGTGATCCCATCCTGAGTCGCGCCGCTTTGGAACTTTTCGACATTGGCGAGAAACCATTCGTAGTTGCGAAGCAGCGCGTCCTTGTTCGAGTGCCTCGGCGTAAAACCAAGTATATTTTCGGCCTTTTCGACAGATACGAACGAGTCCTTTGTCGCGGTTTTATAGACCCAGGGGTAAAGCGGCGAAAGGCGGAGAAAATCCAGTATCTCGAGTCCGAGAATAACCAGATTGGCCGGGGAGCTTCGGATTTTCTTGCCGAATCCCGCCCGGTCGAGAACGACCTGATAATCCTCTCTCATCGTGCTGAATTCCTTTGCGCCGATATTGAACTCGGTGTTCACCTTCGCTTTATCTTCGAGAGTGGCGGCGATATAGATCGCCTCGCAAAGGTCCTCGACATCGAGAAGCTGATACAGATTATCCCCTCGACCGATCATCGGGAAACTGCGGCCCTCGCTTGCCCATTGGTAGAAAATCCCGAAAACGCCGAGCCTTTCCGGCCCCACGAACGATTTTGGGCGGATAGTCGTGATTGTCGCCCCGCTTTCGCGGAACATTCCAACAAGCTTTTCGGCCTCGATCTTCGCCTCGCCGTAGGGGCCGACACCGACAAGCGGATCGCCCTCGTAAATCGGGTGATGATCGGGCAGGCCATAGACCGCGGTGGAAGAAATATAGATTCCGCGCCCGACATCGTGATTTATCGCGGACTGAAAAACCTTCGCGGTGCCGTCGATATTGGTGGTGTAAATATCCTTTTTCGGATACAGGGGCAGCGCCGCCGCGCCGTGCATAACAATATCGACCCCCTCCATGCACGAATCGACAGTCGCCATGTCCCGGATATCCCCTTTCACGTGGACAATTCTGTCCGCGCAGTCCCCGTAGGTGAAAGGCTGAATATCGAGCGAGACAATTTCCTCGCCGCGTTCGAGCAGGTATCGAATGAGATTTATCCCGAGGAAGCCGGAGCCGCCTGTTATGAGCCATTTAGCCATAATCATTCCCTTGAAAGTGCGTTACTATAACAATCGTAACTAATATAGGCTTAATTTCGCCTTTGGCAAATAAAAAAAGCGACCTCAAAGCCGCCTTACGTTTCGGCTCCGCTCAACAACCGGCAGTGCCGGAGCCGACCGGCAGTGCCGGAGCCGACCGACAGTGCCAGCGCCGACCGACAGTGCCAGCGCCGACCGACATTCCATTGCTCCCTGAGCCTGCCGAAGGGAGTTTGAATGAAAAAAGGGCCTACAACCGTAGCGCCTTGCGCAAAGATTTCGCCCGCCTTCGCTGGGATAACGAGACCAAGATACGAAAAATGGTGTGGATAAAATAGCGGGTCAACCGCTAGTATTTCTACAAAAAAGACTGAAACCCGGTATTTTCGCGGGCAATTAAACCATGGTTGTAAAATCACAGACCAATTCGGTGCACTAATCTCGCTATGAAAGTTCTCCTTTTAGGTGAGAAAAGCCTCGTAGTTGTCCATATCGGAGGAATGAAAACCTTAATATCCTTGTTTCTCCCGGCCATTTCGATAAAATGCTTTACGGTGATATGAGTTCTGCCGAGAAATTCAGCGGGACTATCGATGGATCTATCGAGTTTATCCCAATGAGTGAGATAGACGGATTTTGCCGCGCTCGAGACTATCGCTTGCTCGAAGAGCTTCTCTCGATATTCCACAGAACGCAGGGCCAATCCTCCAATAGAAATAGCGACAGCATCGACTTTTGGGTTGACAGCATGCTCTTCAAACCCTCCACCACAAACTAACAGCTTTCCGTATGGGTGTTCTATTTGAATTTTATAATATTCTCCCACGCGGTAGTTGGCTATTCTTTCCGGGGGAACGAGCACCTTAGGAACAGTTGTTCGAAAATTTATTATTGGCTCGACGATTTTAGGAAATGGCATATGCACCGATTTTATAAATTTTATTCTAAAAGCACCAATTTTATATGTTTTTTCTAAATCGACTTCTACAAGCGATGACTCATCGAGACCGCCACCAAGCCCAATTTGCATCGCCGATGATGAACCATAAAGCACTGAATTCGTTTGTTTAACAACTTCGGGAGCATCTAACGCGTGATCGATATGCGTATGCGTTAGCAAAACAGCATCGAGTTTTTTAACGCCAATTTTATTGAGAGTTTTTCTAATCGTGTGAGGATTTGGCGCAACGCGTTTAACAAAATAATTCACTCCAAGAATTCGTCCGGGGCGGGTGAAATACGGATCGACAATAATTGAGTTTTTGCTATCGCGAATCAGGGTGCAATTGGTTCCAAGAAATGTCATAAAGACACCGTCACCTTCGAACTCGACATTTTTCGGAAAATATTTTTTAAAACTATTTATACCCGGCAACAACCTCATTTTATTAACCCTATTTGTTCTTTATATATCTAAATCTTTTTCAAGTCATTGATAATACCAAAATAGACTCGATATGCTATGTTTTTTACAAAGTAAAATTTTACTGGCAGATAGGCAGATGATATTGCCATCCGCTGGCACACCCCCCGCGACGTGCGATTTGGTGAAGTTTGTTACACGATTCCGCAGGAACCGCACCACGTCAAAAGGTTGCTCTCCAGCGAAAGGTCGGGTGCAAGCTCGCCGATATATTCTTCGATAAGCGAAAGCCTCGCGCTTCGAATGTATTGAACGTCCTGCGAGAATTTGTTGTCGATTATTATGTATGCCATGATGAAACCTCCTTCAAGGGTAATTTTCCTTAGTTATTGATTTATCTAACTAACCTGTCGGTGCGACGGCCTAACTCGAACTTCTACCGAAGTAACTCGCGCTGTCAAGTCCCTAACCAGAACTTCTACCGAAATAACCCGCGCAGTCAAGTCTCTAACCAGAACTTCTACCGAAGTAACCCGCGCAGTCAAGTCCCTAACCAAAACTTCTACCGAAGTAACCCGCGCAGTCAAGTCCCTAACCTGCCCGTGTATCGGCCTAACTATTAGACGATTGCACATTTGGGTTAAACGGCGCTATTTTCGGGTTATTTAGGGCTGTGGCCGCGTAATCCCATTTAATAGGTCGGGCGTTTCGCTCGAAAGGAAAATACACGGCGGGACGCCGCGTCTATTATTTTGGATGCTTCGCCCGGCAATATAAAGGGCAGGTCTGGGACCTGCCCCTACGGGTAATATCAGCTAAGACGCGTGGCGTCCATTGCCGGCCGGTTTCAATCGGCCTCTTCTCTGCCGTGCAGCATCGTAACCATCTGCTTCTGTGTTTTATACGAAATGTGGTCGGCGATGGAGTAGAAAATCGGCACATAGAACAGCGTGAGGAATGTCGCTGTGATAAGCCCGCCGATGACCGTAAGCGCCATTGGCGCTCTCATCTCGGAGCCCATTCCGGTGGACAGCGCCATAGGCAGCATCCCTAATATAGTCGTAATCGCGGTAATCAGAATGGGGCGGAACCTGTCCATGCCCGCCTGCACCAATGCGTCGTGCTTTTCCATATTTTCGCGCCGTCGAAGCTGGTTCACGTGGTCGACCAGCACAATGCCGTTGTTCACGACGATACCCGCGAGGATTATCACACCCATAAAGGACGTAACCGAAAGCGTGA
>DAOWNU010000242.1 GCA_030642425.1 bacterium
CTACTGTATCTCATTGCTCTTTAATAACTTATGATGCGTCCACTGCCTTCGCGTAGCCGTGCACTGCTCTCGCGTAAGCGTACACTGGCTTCCCGTAGCTGTACATTGCTCTCGCGTAGGCGTACACTGGCTTCCCGTAGCTGTACATTGCCTTCGCGTAGCCGTCCACTGCTTTCGCGTAGGCGTACACTGCCTTGCCGTAGCCGTACATTGCTTTCGCGTAGTGCTACGGGAACACGATGTACATCTACAGGACGGCAGTGAACCACTAAAAAATCCAAAACAAAGGAGAAAAAATGGCAAAGCCAATGAAGTTGTCGGGACGGATATGGGCGCTGCGCGGCCCGGACGGCGCGGCGATAGAAAATATCGACACCGATATGATATATCACAACAAACATCTCGCGGTAACCGATATGAACGAGATGGCGCAGTTCATTTTCGGCAATCTCGACGGCTGGCGCGATTTTCCCGGAAAAGTTAAGCCGGGAGACATCCTGTTCGTCGGGAAAAATTTCGGCTCCGGAAGCAGCCGCCAGCACGCGGTTGACGGTTTTATCGCGCTGGGAATTCAGGCGATAGTGGGCGAATCTTTCGGCGCAATTTACTGGCGCAACGCTGTCAACGCCGGAATGCCGGTGCTTCGCGCGCCGGACGTTTTCGGAAGCGGTATCGAATCGGGCCAGGAGGTGGAAATCGACCTAACCACCGGCGAAATAACAAATTTATCTTCGGGGAAGGCATTTGCGGCCGGGCCTATGGGCAATATCCAGATGGACGTTTATAAAGCCGGCGGCCTTTTCGAATACGGTCGGCAAGGCGGCAAGTCGGCAATGCCGACGGATGTTGTTTGAGCAAGACCTTTTCACCCCTGGATTTCCTACGTGAATGACACTTCTCTTTGCCTGTCATTCCGGCTTGATACGGGAATCCAGAGGGGCGGTGTTGGATGGGGCCTATTACCTATTTACCTTTTACCTTTTACCCATTACCTGTATCGCCCCTCGACAAAGCCTTGAAGCACTTCGGGATACAGGATATGCTCCGCCACGAGGACACGCCTCTGCAGCGATTCCGGCGTGTCGTTTTCGAGCACGGGCACCGGGGCGGTCGCGATAATATTGCCCTCGTCGTAGCCCTCGGTAACACGGTGGACAGTGGCGCAGGTCTCTTTCAGGCCGGCTTCCAGCACCGAATTGTGAACCCGTAGGCCGAACATCCCTTTCCCGCCGAAATCCGGCAGCGGTCCGGGGTGGATATTGATAATTCGCCCCCGGAATTTTTCGATTATCTCCGGCGGGATTTTTCTCATATATCCCGCAAGCGCGATAAAATCGACGCCGTGATCCTCGATAAGCATGAGCATCGTGTTCACGAAGGAATCTCTGTCGGCACAGCTTCCGCTGGAGATAACGACTGTCGGGATATCCGCTTTTTTCGCGCGGGTCAGGCCAAAAGCGTCCGGTTTATTCGACAGGACAAGCCTTATCGCGGCCCGAAGACGGCCCTCTTCGACGGCGTCGATTATGGATTGCAGATTCGTGCCGTCGCCCGATAAAAAAACCGCGAGATTCATATCGTTCATAGCTCAGTCCCCTTTTTGGTATTTAATTTCGCCGCCCACGATAGTCATCAAAACCTCCGCCCGGTCGATTCCGTCTGACATGATATCGCCCGAGATCACGGCAATATCCGCGCTTTTCCCCGGCTCGATAGCGCCGCATCGGTTGTTCATGCCCTCTGATTTCGCCGCGCCGAACGTGAACATATCGAGCGCTTCACGCACGGATATTCTCTGCAATTCGTTGGGGTGATTGACTGCGGCCCTCGCCCCGGTCAGCGGATCGATAGGCGTGATATAGCTGTCCGAACTTCCGGCAATAGTTATTCCGGCGTCGAGAATGTCCCGGAAACGGTTTGTGCTTCGCCAACGCGGGCCGAGCCGCTTGGAATACAGCCCCTCCGGCCCGCCCCATAAAGCCTCGAACGCGGGCTGCATCGCCAGCGAGATACCGAGTTCCGCGATACGTTCGATTTGGTTGTCGCCGAGCAATTCGGCGTGCTCGATACGCGGGAGCGGCGGCCGTTCGGATGGCGAGAGCTTTTCCAATATTTGAAGGATCACTTCCACCGCGCCGTCGCCGATAGCGTGAACCGCAGTTTGAAGGCGCAATTTTCCGGCTAACTCGAACCATCCGGCAAGTTCCGGTTGGGGATATTCGAGCGTGCCTAAATGCCCCGGTCGGTCGGAATATTCCTGCAAGAGGAGCGCGCTGTGGCTGCCGAATGAGCCGTCAACCATAGGCAGACACCCGCCGACTCTCGACAGGTTCAGATCGAAAGCCTCGCGCGGGTTTAGCGTCTCGAGTCTCGGGACGATGTGAACCGGCAGATCGAGTTCGAGCAGTAATTTCATCCAATCGACACCCGGAACCAGCGCGACAATTGTGCCGCAACCCATCGAGAGCGCCCGTGCCGCAACCGTTTCCGCCGCCTCGATCAGTCCGTCCGCCGGGATGCGTTCCATCGCGAATCTCAACGCGGCGATATTTGCCTCGCCGAAAAGCCAGCCGCGTTCAATATCGACAGAATTCAGTTTTTCGATCCTGTCCCGCAGGAGCGCCATCATTGCAGAGTTGGCGCAGCTCGAATGGCCGTCGATCCGCCGCAGGAAAATCGGTTTTTCTTTGGAGACCGTATCGAGAAGCGCTCTTGTCGGGAGTTCGCCTTCTCGCACGGGGGAATAACCCCAGCCGTCAACTTCCCCGCGTGCCCGTAACCGGGTGTCGAGCATATCGAGGAGCGCCTCCTCGCTATCCGCCCCGCCGGCATCGAATTTCAGCGCACGGATACCGGTCTGGAAAAAGTGGACGTGCGCGTCCCAGAAGGCCGGGATAACGGTGTTGCCGGCGAGGTCTATCGCCTCGCCGCCCTGCGGAGGGGCGAGGCCTTCCCCGACGCGGGATATTCTGTCCCCGTCGATAAGGACGTCGCTCGCAATCGGCTGCGCGGGATTCATCGTGAGGATTCTGGCGTTTTTAATCAGCGTTATTCCCATCGGCTACTTCTCGTTGAAAAATTCATATTTCAGGTTGGTCGAGATATAGAGCGTCGTGAAATCGTCCTCGTCGATCTTGTGCCACTCCGGTGAATACATGGCTATACAATCGAGCCGGATTTTCCCGGTCAGCCACCAAGAGGCCATCCCGCAAAACTCCACGAAAAAGAAATCGGAGAAGAACGAGAAATCTCCTTCCGGCGCTTCAGCGTAGCCGCGCTCCCCCGGCTCGACAATAAAATCGAGCCATATCCGGCGATAGCGGAGCCAGTCGAACGAAAGCTCGAGCGAAAGCTCGTCGTAGGTGTCCGAATCCGAGAGGTTGGCGCGGCTGATCGTGTATTTCGGCGCGACACCGGCGTGGACAAAGGGGCTGAACGCCCATTCCAACCCGGATTTTACGACGAACAGATCGCGATTTGGATAGACCGAAGAGGCGACATCGTAGCGATAGCTCTCGGCGTTGAATCGCGGCGCCAATGTCAGCTTCTCGCCCATCGATATTCGAGGGTCGATATCCCAATACATGCGCCAGTGGTTCCCGCTCAAATCCCCGCGATTATAGACTCTACGCTCGCCATCGAAATCCCCGCGAAAATAATTCCCGCCGACAAATTGCTGCCACGAGGCATAGAGGTTGTTGCGCTGATAGTTTGCCCCGGTCGTATCGGGTGCGTAGCGGAAAGCGAATTGGTAGCCGAGTGAAAGCTCGTCGTTGTCGGAGAAAAAAGGGAAACTGAAATCGAAACGCATCCGCGAGAGCGTGTAATCGGAGGAATATGAAGACTCGCCGATGTAATTTCTTGTTTCGAATGCCAGTTTTGCGGAGCCGGAGGCCTCATCCCAGCGTTTGCGCGCACGGAAATTGCCCGCGCCCTTGAGATATCCGGTGGAGCTTTCCTTATTATATGGGGCGCGAATATCTCCAGCCAGATCGGTTTTCAGTTTGAGGTTATTCGGGCCGGTC
>DAOWNU010000431.1 GCA_030642425.1 bacterium
ATCGCACGTAGCGGGAGACGTGCCAGCGGCTAAGCATGATGATTGTTGCACTATGATAGATGCTGCCGCACTGCCGGGTGGTGGAAAGGCATTGACAATTGAGCATTGCTAATTGCTAATTTTGAATTGAATCTTTATTTTTTTCTGGCGGCTTCGCTTATCAGAGCCGTTCCGATAACGTTGCGCTGTATCTGGTTCGTGCCCTCGTATATCTGGGTTATCTTGGCGTCGCGCATCATTTTCTCCACAGGATACTCGCGCATATAGCCGTAGCCGCCGAAAACCTGCACGGCGTCGGTCGTAACTTTCATAGCGACATCGCTGGCGAAAAGCTTGGCCATCGCGGACATCTTGCCGACCTTTTTCTCGCCGGCGTCTATCATGGCCGCAACCTTGTATATCAGCGCACGCGCGGCCTCGATCTGTGTCGCCATATCGGCGAGCATCCACTGCAGGCCCTGATTGGCGATGACCGGCTTTCCGAACTGGATGCGCTCCCGCGCATATTGGATTGCGGCCTCGAGCGCGCCCTCCGCGATACCGATTGCCTGCGCCGCAACGCCTGGGCGGGAACTGTCGAGCGTTTTCATCGCCACCATGAAACCCATGCCCTCGCGGCCAATCAAGTTCTCCGCCGGGATACGGCAGTCCTCGAAAATCAGCTCCCTTGTCGTGCTGCCGCGGATTCCCATCTTGTCCTCTTTTTTGCCGTAGGAGAAGCCGGGCGTGCCGTCCTCCACAATAAACGCCGACGCTCCCCTCGCGCCGCGTGTCGGGTCGGTGAGCGCGATAACGGTGTATATCTTGGCCTCGCCGCCGTTCGTGATCCACTGTTTTGTGCCGTCGAGAACATATTCGTTTCCGTCTTTGATAGCGGTGGTTTTAAGCCCGCCCGCGTCCGAGCCGGCATCGGGTTCTGTCAATGCGAACGCGGTGAGTTTCTCTCCCGTGGCGATTTGCGGAAGATATTTCGATTTTTGCCCGTCGCTGCCGGAGAGCAGGATAGGCATCGCGCCGAGGCCGGTGGCCGCGAATGCGAGCGATATTCCGCCGCACGCGCGCGAAAGCTCCTCGGTAACTATCGCCATCTCGGTGATTCCGCCGCCGAAACCGCCGTATTCTTCGGGAATAAACACGCCGAAAAGGTCGGATTTTTTTATTTCCTCGACAATCTCCCACGGGAATTCGCCGCTTCGGTCGTAATGTTCGCGCACCGGCACAATTTTTTCGATCGCGATACGCCGCGCGAGTTCCTGGATCATGAGTTGTTCTTCGCTGAAATTATGCATGGTTACTTCCTTTTGGTATATCCTCTTGTTGCGTAGCTCTATCTGCGCAACGAGTAGAATTTTTTACATTTGGGCTTTGGATTTTGAGCTTCATTTGACATTTGAGCTTTTAGCTTTGGATTTCATTAGTCATTTCTTCCCAACTATTCCTCTATTTCTTCGACCTCGAATTCCTCCAACTCCGTTTCCACGCCTTCCGGCGGGATACCGTCTTCGAGCATCAGAAAATAGGCGTCGTAGAGGTTGGACTGAAGTTCGTCGAGGCTCTCCCCCTGACTGAAAAGGCCGGGTATTTCGACAATCCTGCCCACAAACCATTTGTCCTCGCGCCAGTATTCCAGAGTGTATGTTTTTAAATTGTCCATGTTTTTTTCGGTTTATGGCTAAAACTCAGTCGGGACGAATTTTTTTTTTAAAAACCGCTATTCGATATTTTTCTTTTTTTCTTCCATGTGTTCGCTCCTAAATACTCTCCAGCGCGGCCCTCGCGGCGTTCTGTTCCGCGCTTTTCTTGCTTTCGCCCAATCCGCGCCCTATCTCATTCTCGCCGATATAAACCGCAATATCGAAGCGCTTGTTATGGTCGGGGCCGCTCACGTCGATTACCCTGTATGTCGGTCGGCTGCCGCGCGACTGAAGCAATTCGAGAAGCCGACCCTTGAAATTCACATGGCTTATAGAAGTTAGTTGCTCGTCCCTGTCCGAAAGGTGGAATTTTTCGATAAATGCCGTCGCCGGTTTCATGCCGCCATCGATATAAATCGCGCCCAGCAAGGCCTCGTAGGCGTCGCTGAGAATCGACCGCTTGCTCCGTCCGCCGGATTCCTCCTCCTGCGGCGAAAGAAAAATCGTTTGGTCGAGGCCCAGTTCTTTGGCTTTCATCGCGAGCAGTTTGCCGCCCACGAGTATTCGCCGGTATTCGGTCAATTGACCCTCATCCCGGCCCGGGAATTCATGAAAAAGATGATCCGCCACCGCAAGCTCGAGCACGGCATCGCCGAGGAACTC
>DAOWNU010000171.1 GCA_030642425.1 bacterium
AGAAGGAAATCGCGATAGTTCGTAATTATCAGGTTCGGGGTTACTTTGAGATATTTTTTTATCTGGTCGGTTTTGCGCGTGTCGGCGACCTCTTCGTCGAGCTTCTTCGTCTCGATATAGCCGATAGGAAGGCCTTTTGCAGTAATCAGGAAATCCGGCGCGCCGAATTCTTTTTCGCGGTGCGGCTCGTGCGTAACTTTGAATTTGATATCTTCGGGTTTTATCGCGTTGAGGAGATTTTCAAAAGGCGTTCGATAAGCGTGTTCGGTCCCATAGGGTCCTTTTTCCTGAATGGCTTTGAGATATTCGATAAAGGCTTCCGGCATATTTCCGCTCCTGTATTAAAAATTACGGAATAATTTAATGTGGCGTTTGCCAGCTGTCAAGGCCTATTTCACGATGTCGATCCAGCCATGGCGCTTATCTGCGCGGTATTCTTCGCGGAACACTTTTACCTTTTACCTATTACCTTTTACCTTCTTCCTTCTTCCTCTCCCTTTCTTTCTCCGCCTCGAGTTCGCTGAAAATGCAGCCGCACCATCTTTGCCGATATAAGCCCATTTTTTTGCTGGCGGTTATTCCGCGGCCCCACAAAGGCCGGAAATCGCGGTAGAAAAAATGCGCGCCGGTTTCGCTTGCCGCCCTCTCCCCTATCAAAAGAATATCGTCGTGCGCCTGATATTTCGAGTAAAGCAGTGTTGTTGTGAAGGCGTCGAGGCCGAGTTCGACCGTTTTGCGGGCCGTGGCGAGCAGGCGGTCTTCGTAGCATTTCAGGCATCGAATTCCAAATTCCGGGTCTTCCAGCAGCATATTCAAGTTTGCGACAAGGTCGTATGTGTCGTCATAAATAACGGGCAATTCCGTTTTCTCCGACAACTCCTCCAGCGCCTTTTTGCGAAGCTTCCACTCGCCGTAAGGGTGAATGGCCGGATTATACCAGAACCCCGTAACCTCGTGCCCCTCGTCGCGTAGCGATTCCAGAACTTTGACCGCACATGGCGCGCAGCAAATATGAAGCAGGATTTTCATTCTTTTTTCACCTCGATAATCGTCCATTCGGCGTTTTCGAATACGATCTCTCCGAATTGCATGTAGAAAATTTTAAGCTCCGATTCGAGTTCGCTCGAGCCGTGCGCAAAGATCATGTGTTTTGCGTTGTTTTGGGCCATCGCTTCGCGCCAATTCGGTTTCATCGCAAGTAATATATGGTAAGCGGAGTAAAGCCTTTCCGAGCTGACCGGGTCTTCGGAGTAATATTTGCCGTGGATATTACCCACAAAGCCGAAAAATCTCACGAAGGGCATTAGCCGAAGAATGCTCTTATCGACCATAAATATGCGGGCGCTTTCATGCGAAGGCATTGCCTCGATATTTTCGATAAGCTCGCGCATCCGTATGGGGATATGGCCGTCGAATTTATCGCTTGAGTGGTTCACTGTCCAAAGCGTCGATAGGATTGAGAAAACCATTATTGCGCCGAAAATAAGTCGTCGTTTTGGGCGTAACCGGTTCTCGTAAAGGCTTTTGTAGAAAGGTATCAGCAAAAAGATGAAGGCGATAAACTGTATCCTGCGGACATGGGCGTGGTTGCCGATAAACATCGCCACAAGAGAAAAAAGGATTATCGCAACCGCAGCGATTATAAGCGGCCTATATTTAATAAAATCCCGCCCCTTTGCGGCTTTTATTTTAAGCAATTTTACCGACTCGACGACAAGATAGATGTTGAATGGTAAAAATATCGCGAAATACTGCAACATCGCGACCGGGTCGGCAAACAGTTCGCGCCGAAACTGCCAGTTGCCTCGCGTCGCGGTCGAAAGGCCCCATTTGGCTAAATTCTTAATTATCCGCATGAAAGAAATGCTATATTCGCCGGCGAGATAGTCCGGAAGAACCGCGCGGATTGTGTATAGATGCCATATCAGAAACGCGAACGGCAGTGCGAAAGACAGCGCAAATATCGTGATTTTTCCCCGCGTGAATCGTTCGCGGCCATTTGTGCGCAGGAAAAAAACAAAAAGCGGAATCGCCGCGAGGACGTTATACCACCACAGGTTTATTGCAACCGCGCACAGAAACGCCCCCGCGGCAAGTTGGCATATTTTTCTCTTTTCCATAAAGATTGCGAGCAGGGCAAACCCAACGATAAGAAGGGGCTGCGAGAAATTCGCGGGGTTCTGAAGCAAGATATATCTGCCGGTGGGCGCGTAGAATATCAGAGAGAGCGAGAGCGCGGTCAGCGCGGCCAATTCGGAGTCTTTAAGAAAAACGCGGGCAAAAAAGAAGACGCTCAACGAAAGACCGATGAAGTTTATTATAGTAATGAGCTGTATCAGTCTAAAAGAATTTAAGTGCAGGGCCTTCTTAACAAAGGCGAATGCGATGTGGAACATGGGGGGATATATGGATTCCGTCCCGGAGACCGGGTCGATAAAGGCCTCGCCGTGTTCCGCGCGGAAAATTTTTGCTGCATGATAGGATATGTCGGGCGAATAGAAATATATCGGGGGCTGCGCGAGCAGCCGCACGACCGCCGCTACAACCACGATAAACAGAATAATTCGGAAGAGGTATTTTCTTAAAAACTCGATTTCAGGTTCCTTGCGATTTTCGGGGAGTTCTTTTCCCGCACCTGCGGACGATTGCCACGTCGCGCCCCACCGCCCTCTGGATTTCGGGTCAAGCCCGGAATGACAGAGTTATTTATGGCCTTCTCTATGAACCGGCAATCCCAAATTGAGTGTCGTAGAGCAGTTTGTATTGGCCGCCTTTGGCCAGAAGCTCGGCGTGCGTGCCGGTCTCGACAATCCTGCCGCGCGAGAGCACGACAATTTTGTGCGCGTGGACAATCGTGCTGAGCCGGTGCGCGATAACTATCGCGGTTCGCCCCACCATAAGCCGGTCTATCGCCTCCTGCACGAGTCGTTCCGATTCGGTGTCGAGAGCGCTCGTGGCCTCGTCGAAAATAAGGATGGGCGGGTTTTTGAGGATTGCTCTCGCAATCGCGATCCTCTGGCGTTCGCCGCCGGAGAGCTTTGTGCCGCGATCCCCGATATGTGTATCCAGGCCTTGCGGCAGCCGCTCGATAAATTGCAGCGCGTTGGCCGCTCTCGCCGCCGCGATTATTTCGTCTTCGGGCCAGTCCGCCTTGCCGTAGGCGATGTTGGCGCGAACCGAATCGTTGAACAGGATGGTTTCCTGCGTTACGATTCCCATAAGCGACCGAAGCCCGGAAAGCTCGATGTCGCGCAAATCGAGGCCGTCGAGAAGAATGCGGCCACCGGTCGGGTCGTAGAAACGGGGTATCATATCGGCGAGCGTGGATTTTCCGGAGCCGGAGGGCCCGACGAGGGCGACTATCTCGCCCTTGCCGATTCTCAAATCGATATTCTCGAGCGCAGGACTTTCGGCGGACTCGTATTTAAAATTGACATTATCGAAAAATATTTCACCTTTGAAATCCGCGACCGGATGGGCGTCCGGTTTGCTGATAATTGTCGTCGGCGTGTCAAGCATATCGAAAACTCTTTTTGCCGCGGCAAGCCCCGTGTTGATACGTGCGAATTTGTCCGAGAACATTTTCACCGGCTGCATCAGAAGGAAAAGGACAAAGATATACTGCATGAACGATTCCGCCGGTATCCCTCCACCCGTGAGGATTTTCGGCCCCATGAACCAGAGGATGCCAACAGCCATCGCGGTCGCGATAGTCTCGTTGAACGGCCCCGCGAGCCTGCGAACGCGAATCCCTTTCATAATGTTGCGAAGATAATCGTTCGCGTATTTCGAGAAGCGTTTAAGCTCGAAATTCGACATGTCGAAAGCCTTTACCACGCGGATACCGCTAACCGTCTCCTGCAGAATACTGACAGCGTCGGCCATTCGTTCCTGGCTTTTTGTGGAGTAGCGGCGAAGCTTCTTCCCAATTCTGTCAAGCAGAAAAGCGACTATCGGCATAAGCGCGGTGATAACGAGCGTGAGCCTCCAGTCGATAAGAAGCAGAAAAATATAGTATAGCACTATCGAGAGCGGGTCGCGAATGAGATCGGCAACCGAGACCGAGATAGAATCCTGCATAGTTTGCACGTCGGAGACGACCCGGCTGATAATCTCCCCGACACGGTTCTTGTGAAAAAATGAGAGCGAGAGGCGGTGTATATGTCCGAAAAGGCGCTTTCGGTAATCGTTCATAATCCCCTGTAGGGCGACGCTTGTCAGAACTGTCTGCCAATACAGGAAGAAATTTTTCGAGAACATTATGATTATCAGAAGCAGGCAAAAATTTGCCAGAGTATCGAGCTTCGTGTCTTTATAAACTATCGGGTCGAGCTTCGACTGGAGCCGGGCCTTCCATCGCTCGATAAAATCCCCTTCGGAAAGGGCTATTTCTCTCTCCTGCCGAACCTGTTCGAGAGTGCCGCCGTCGGTGGTGAATAGGGTTTTCGTGACCGGTTCAACCATATACACCAGCGCGACATTGCTCACGGTGAACAGAACCATAGAGAGAATCCCGGCCAAAAGCGGGAGCCAATAGGGCGCGAGGGATTTTATTAGTCGAAGGAAAACCTTCATGATCGCTGGGTTATTCGGATAATTCCGGCTTTTCGATTCGATCGGGAACTTCGTGCATCACATCGACCAACCGACGCTTTCTCAGCCAGAAATGAAACAGGGCGGTCTCGCCGGATGTCAGCCCGAACGCTATCGATAACAATGAAAGCGGTATCTGCGGGAGTGTTCGTAAATCGCCCAGTCCGAGCTTGCCCGCAATAAGCACAGTAATTCCAAATGCGACAAACAGGACGCAAAAAGCTATATTGACAATATCGTCGAAAAGCCCCGGCGGTGAAGCTTCTTCGGAGGGCGGCACCCCGCGATGATTGCCTTTGCGCCAGATAAGGAACTGCAGGCCGCTTCGGACAAGACCGAAATCGATTGCGACCACGGCGATCCATATTGCCGCGATACAAAGCCCGCTAATCCCCCTTTCGGAGAAAAGCGGCGAGCCGTGAACCGTGAGAATCAGCCCGTAGAAAACGATCATAACCGCGCTGAAAAGGGATAACCATCCGCGCAAGGCGAGGTCGGTCATCACGCGGGCGGTTTCTTGCGCGCTTATCGCTCTCGTTTTCAATTCGGCATATTTCTTTTTCATTATTGTCCTCGTTCGTGCGTTATTGTGTGTGTAAATTTTCCCTTGTTCCAACGGTCTCGTGGCTGTCCTAAAACTCATCGGGGTTTAATTTAATCGGTAGTAGTATTCGTTAGATTCCCTGTAGAAAATGGTTATTAATGCGTTTTCCGTTTTATTTTTATTCTTTGAAGGCTTTTTACGGG
>DAOWNU010000408.1 GCA_030642425.1 bacterium
AGCGTGGACGGCGTGGATTACGATCTTGGAACCGCCTTGATAATATACGGCGAAACAGCAGAGTTTAGCTGGAATCCGGTGACCGACGGCGGGATCGTCCTCACACCCGGCGGCAGTTTCGAATTCTGCGTTCACGCGATCGACAGCGGGATGGCCTATTGCGACCCGCACGAAACACTCTATTGCTGCGACTATCTTGTTACATCGGATACCGGCGTAATAACGGCGGAAATAATCGAGCCGCTGCCGAACACAATCACCACATGCGACGATCAGGAAATCGTGATGACGATCCACGGCAGCATAAGCGGCGAGATGAATCGAAATATCCTATGGATAAGTGGGACGGGAATACTGGCTGAAGATAGTAGTTCTAACGGTTTATCCGATATGAAGTATTTGCTCGAATCCAATGGGTTCAGTTATACCGAGATCGATAGCACCGTTACAGTAACACCCTCTTTGCTGGAACCATACGGAATTGTGGTTCTCGGTCCCGAGCTGCAAGAAGGTTTCGAGCCGGGTGAGGTATCAGCCTTACAGGATTTCGTGAATTCCGGCAAAGGATTGCTGTCGCTTGCCGATGCTAACGCCATCGTTACCGCCGACGCGCCGACTCATAACCAGATAACCTCCGATTTCGGGCTTGAATTCCATCTTCCAAGGTGGAGTTTCGGTGTGCGCATCTACACGGATTTCCCAACGCACCCAATTTTCTCCGGCATCGACACTCTCAGGCTATATTCCCCTTATACAATAGACGTTTCCCCACCGGGCGATGAGATATGGTTCACCGGCGATACTTGCCTGATGGGCGTTTATGACGGTGTTGGAAGAATTATCGAATACGGCGAGGAGCATATCATTTTCAACATGCATCTTTTAGTGGAATACAGCCACGCCGATTTCATGCTAAATATGTTCAACTGGCTGGCGACGTCTCTTTCGGGGCCATGTCCTATCGTGCCTTCGTCGATAGTGTTGAATGTCGAGGGCGCCGACTACGGCGTTGCCGATGCCGAACTCGACTGGTCGCCCGATATACTGACTTTTACTCCTTCGGTTCTGTGGACACACGACCAGGTTGTCGAAGTCTGCCTGCTCGCCGCCGATGATAGCTGCGGAGCATCGCTCGGGGACAGTATTTGCTGGGAGTTCTACGTCGATCTCGAACCGCCGGCGCTATTCGATCTCGACCCTCCGTGCGGGACGCCGATAATCCCCGGCCTCAACGACACTTTCCATCTAAATCTTGTGGATAACCCCGCCGGTGTTATGCCCGAAAGCACTTCGATTGTATTCGACGGCGTAATCTTCCCGATTGCAGGCCCCGCGCCCGGTTTCGAGCACGATTTCACGTTCGATTTTGCCCCGGGGGAACACGGTATTACACTCATCCCCGGCGACACGATAACACTTTGTATCGAGACAATAGACGGACCTGTGGACTATTGCGATCCGAACGACACGGTCTATTGCTGCGACTATCCGGTTGTCGATACCGGCGGCCCCTATGCTTTCGTTGTCCGCGTGCCGGAGGATTCCATTTCCGCCTGCGATCCCGAGAGCATAATTGTCCGAATACTCTCGGCATACGAAGTTGTCGAAAACACAATAGTCCTGAGCGTGAACGCGATACCTTATCACACTTACGATCCTCGATTGACATGGTTCGATCCCCTTTTAACCTTCATGCCCGACCCGGATTGGAACGATCACGATACAATAACGGCGGTCCTGCTTTCCGCTTCGGATATTTTCGGAAATCCATGCGTGAACGCCCCGCTAAATTGGGTTTTCTATATCGATAGGGTCGAGCCGGAAAGCGAGCTTATCGAGCCTCCGCTGTTCACGCGGGATATAACAAATCAGGTTATAATCGCTGTCCACGACGAACTTGCCGGGGTGGATCCGAATTCGCTCGTGCTTACCGTTAACGAAATCGACTATTATTATCCCGGCGATTTCATGTGGGACGGCGCCAATATTGTGTGGAATCCATCGGCTCACGGCGTTGAATATCGGGCGGGCGACACCGTTTTCATCGCGGTCTATGCCGGGGACGATCCCGATCTCTGCGGGCCGAATATCCATCAGGAGGATTACTTCTTTGTTGTCGAGCCGTGGACGCCGTGCCTTGTCAACCCGAACCCGTTCAGCCCGAATTCCGATGATATAAACGACATAACAGCTTTCGATTGGCCCAACATGACCACCGAGAAGGCGATAATATCGATATTCACGGTCCGCAACCTGTTGATCAGGAGATTCGAGTTCGAGCCGCAGCGCCATTATCTCGACTATCCGGCGCGCGCCTGGGACGGCTATGACGAAAATGAGGATCCCGCCCCGCAGGGGCTGTATTTATACGTTATCGAATCGGAGGGAAGGATTGTCTGCAACGGCACGATCACTCTGGTTCGTTGAACAAGGGGGTAGTTATCCCTTGTTCAGGGGAAAAGCTCGAAAAAGCCGCAAAAGGCCGTGGTTGAGCCGGGGCGGAGGCCTCTCGATCCCAGGCGGAGGCCTCTCGATTTCGGGCGGAAGCCTCTCGACTTCGGGCGGA
>DAOWNU010000016.1 GCA_030642425.1 bacterium
CAGGGACCTCATGTCGAGCGAGACGCTCGACCTTTTAAATGTAATAAATCAAATACTATAAGACACTTAGCTTTTGTTGAGATAGCGGTGCTTTTAACAAATAGTTATTGATAATCATGGACCATATTTCTGTTTGCCGGGGCTATTTTGTATGTCTCATTCTATACTTCATCGCATCAATACTGCCTTTGCGGGCGTGGAATTTGTTCCTTTAACCTTCACGAGATATATGCCGGAAGGGATATTTTTTCCCGGCGACCAGATGCCGGGAATTTCTATCTCGTCCACAACACGGCCCGCGGTGTTGAAAATTTTCGCGCGCCCTTTTGGGCCGTCGATCCGGCAGGCGGAGTTGAATGGATTAGGATATGTGGAGATTGCGATAGCCCCGGGCAATTTTTCCCGCTCCTCCACCGACTGAAATAGGCTTATGTCGAAGACGTTAACCCTTGCCCACAGGCCCACGAGCCATGCACGGGGATAGTCGAGAAAAATATCGGTTAGTTCGGAACCGAGGACGTAATATCCAACCTCGGCAATCGCCGACGGGTTCGAGATGTCGATTATTCTCAAACCGCTGGCTCCGCATGCGAGAAAGGCATAGATGCCGTCCACTTCGATATCCAGCACGTTATCGGGGGCGACCCAGGAGCCGAGCTCCTCGATACTGTCGCCCAGATGTCTGTAAATCATTAGTTCTTCGTCGGTTCCGATAAATATTCTATTGTATCGGTCGATACAAACCGACCTAACATATTCCTCTAAACCGAAATATCTATTATCGGATACGGGAAACGCGGGGTTGGAAATATCGACAATCGAAAGCCCGTAATGGTCTTCGGCAAGATATGAGTAGGGCGGTTTCACAAAAATTCCCGACGCGCCGAATACATCGGGAAAAACGCCGATTTCGACCGGCGCCGCTGGAACGGAGACGTCGATAATGCTGAATTTGCCGCCGGTCGCATAAACAGTATCCCCGATAGCGAAACATCTCTCGATTTGGGCGTCGCTCGCAAGTTCGCCGAGAATCTCGATGTCCGAGGGAACTGTGGGATCAAGAATGCGCAATGTGCTGTCGGAACATGCCATTGCAACATAATCCCCCACTGTCGCAATCCCGGTGGCATCGCCGGGAAGAAAAAGATAACCCGAAGAAGCGATGCTCGATGGATTTGTAACATCGAGTATCTGCAGGCCGCCGCTGGAATTTGCGAGGAAGGCGACATTGCCCTCGACAGCAATTCCGAGCGGCGAGCATGGTGTGAATCGTCCGAGCAGGCAGACATTCAGGCTGTCCGCGCCGAATAATAATACAGGTAATGACAGTGCGACAATCCAGATTTTTTTCATAACTTTTGATCCCATATATAATTAGATGAAATTCAATTACACATTGTCTCTCTTAACATCATCCCCGAAGAACACCAATAAGACAGCCGTGAATATCGTCAAAAAAATCAAAAAATATTTCCCGTTGGCCGCGATAAAACCCAGAACCACAAAGTCTATCAAATCCAGAATCCCGGATAATACATCGCCGGACGCGGTTCCGGCGGCGAGCCAACCGATAACATCCATAAGAAGCAGCAGGAAAACAAGCATAATAATCAAGGTTATAACGATACTGAAAAATGACTTTATTAGCTTGCCAAATAAGGACTTACTAAAAAATCTCCGCCGGTTATCGACAGGAGAATTACCGTCCTGTTTGAGTGTGGGCAAAATCAATTTTTCTCCTGCGCCTCGCCGGTCATCGGAACAAAACGCACCGGTATAATGTCCTCGATAAGCGTGCCGGTTTTCGTTTTTGTAACCGTTTTCAACTCCTGATAGAATTTGCCGACCGGTATAACGAGCCTGCCCCCGACAGCCAGCTGCTCTACCAGCGGTTCGGGGATATGCTCCGGCGCGGCGGTGACAATAATCGCGTCGAATGGCGCGTGCTCCGGCCAGCCCCGGTAACCGTCGCCGCATTTTACGAAAACGTTGTCGTAGCCGAGCGTATCGAGAATTGCGCTCGCGCGGTCGGCGAGTATATCGATTATTTCAATCGTGAAAACGGAATCGACTATTGCCGCGAGAACCGCCGCCTGATATCCGCTCCCCGTGCCGATCTCGAGGACTACGCTCGAAGAATCCACGTTCGCCAATTCGGTTATCAGGGCGACAATGAACGGCTGGCTGATAGTCTGGTCTTCCCCGATAGACAGGGGATGATCGGCGTAGGCCTGACTGCGGTAAGGTTCGATAACAAACCGGTGTCTCGGAACGGATCGCATTGCATTAAGGACACCTTCGTCGTTCACGCCGCGATTCTTTATTGTCCTGTCCACCATGCGATTACGCTCATTACTTCGAGTAGTATCTGACATATCGTCCCCAATTAACGATGTAATTATAATTATAACAAAGAGAAAAATCGTTACCAAACTAATCCTTTCCATTTTCGCCCTTTGGAATATTTTCTTCATCCTCAGTTTGTGGCCTTTTTCCCACACGGTTTTCCGCGCGGATTATCGCTACCTGCAACTCCGCAATGAGGTTAGAGAGAACCTGCTCCTCCTGAACCGTAAGATTGCTCTCGGTCTTCTCGTGGAGAACGATTATCATATCCATTATCCGGCGCGCGGCCGCAAGATCGACATGGGCCTCTCCAGAAACCGGATCGCCGGACAATCCCAGTTGCAGCCGGACCAATTCCCTGAGCATCACGAGCAGATCGAAAAATACCATGCCCGATTCGGTCGCCTTTAAACGTTCTTCGTCCATTGAATTCTCCCTTTAAAAAATTCTGGTTATAGTGCGATTTAGTTGGTTATATTTCCCTTTTCTTCATATACAACATATTACAATACAAAGCAATACGCTGAAAAAGAGTTTTAAGTATTCAGAGATAAATCCAAATGTCAAAGCTCAAATGTCACCGAACGCCCGGTGGCGAAATCAAATCCAAAGCTCAAATGTCAAAACCCGCGCAATCCCTATTTTGTCATTCAGGGCTTAATCCGGAATCCAATGTGTGGTGTGGTAGGGCTTTTTTGCCTTTTACCTTTTGCCTATTACCTATTACCTTTTGCCTTATTCATTTGTCATTTGGGCTTTGAGCTTCATTTGGCATTTGGATTTTGGCATTTGACATTATCTCCATAGACACGTAAAGGGTTTTGTGAACAATTGATAAATTTACAAACCACCTTTTTTACACAGGAACCTAAATCCTATATTATCGGCCTCATCTTCCAGGCCTTTTCCGATATGCGACGCATCTCGGTGCGATACTGCATAATCACAACCTCCGCCAATTCCGAAGGATCGACGTTGTATTCCCGAAGGCCGTGAAAACCGTATCCCGGGGCAGAATCGATAAACACGCCGAGGTGTATCTTTGTGGAAACAAGAGTGCTTCCGGCGGCGGTCAGGCTTAGTCGATTCTCGCCATCGAAAAGGTCGTCCCCGAGACGGGTAAGCTGATTGTCGTTATAGCGCACCCGGTGAAGAAGTTTTTCTTCGAGTATCGAGACAAGGACATACTGCCGAAGCACCGTCTCACCGAGACTGCTCTGGAAATGCTCGATAACGAAATGCAGCATATCTCCTGCGGGGAAATCCTGATTATGCATGATACTGTCGATATCGATCCACCGCTCCGGCGGAACACTGAACTGACCGATAAAGGATACTATCGAATCGCCGAGCAGTCCGAAATTCCTGAGCGCCCAGTGGGGCAGCATCTCGTCGCCGGACAAGGCCCTTTTTTCTGTCAACAGTTTGAAAGCCATTTTTGTAAGGCTCATAATAACTCCCTGTAATAAATCCTAATAAAGCCCTAATGTCAAATGCCTAATTCCACCATCCCATCCCCGCTGGATTCCGGATCGAGTCCGGAATGACAATCGCGTGGATTTGACATTTACCCATTACCTTTTTACCTTTTACCTCTTCATGTTATAGCAGCGATTTCGCCATACCCCCGACGTTCTTGCCGCCCGATTTTGCGATTATTTTCAGCGCCCTTTTCGCGGCGTCTGTGCCGAGCCTGCCCAGTGCCCTTACACTTTCCAGCCTGAGATTATCCGGCAGGTTCTTGCCGAAAAAACCCGCCGATTTTGAAATACTCACAAGTGTTTCATACACTTCGGGCGTATCGAAATTGCCCAAAGCCCGAATCGAAACAAGCCCAAAGGCGGTATCGGGAAGTTTTTTTAGCAAAGAATCTCTGGTGCAATTGCCGAGAAGATCGGGCAGAAGAGCGCTTAGATGCAGCCTTCCTATCGCATAAGCCGCCGTCATCCGAATCGAATTTTCGTCGCTGCCAAAAGCAGATTTTGCGGCACTGTTCACAACATCCTGTGAAAAACGAGACATTGCCTCTATTGTCGCTTCCCGCACAGAAACCGCGGGATGAGTGAGAAGAGAAGCGATCCTTTCCTGAACGGCCGGAACATCCTTGAAAACGTCCGCCACGGAGACGAATTTGCATATCGAGACGGTTTCCCGATCGCTTTCGAGAGTCTTTGTAAAAGCTTCTCGCCCCTGCGGCTCTATTTTTTGGAGTATCATCGCGAGAAGCCTAATTAAATTGCTATCTTCACTTGAAACAATGGCCTTTTGACAGGAGTCTATCGCCTTCTCTCCAGCCTTTACAAGGTTTTGAGCGGCCCTTGCCTTTGTCAATTTGTCCGTGCTGCTCAGGTCCGCTATCCAGTTCTGGATAGGCGACAACTCGCCGAAAATACTGCTGTCTTTGAATTCCTTCCTGCTAATTTCCGATATCTCCCCAAATTCCGTTTCTATCGGCTCTTTCTTAGGCTCCCCGGCTTCGGCAACGGGTTGTTTTTCTCCCTTTGTTTCAGCCGCACCGCCCACGGGAGATCCCGCCGGCGCGCGCTCCTCCGCCGGAATATATCCGGAAAGATTCTGCAGAACCGCAAGGAGTTTTTCTGTGGAATTCTCCGAAGCTCCACCTTCGCGCATGGTCTTAACCAGTTCGGCGCTTTCCTCTTTAAAATCGTCTATCAAAGATTTGATATTATCCAGAGCTTGCCGCGTAAGTTCGACACTCGCGCTATCCCCCGTTTTTTCCGGCGTCTCGACCACGACGCTGTCGCCCCCAAGAATCACCTTTCTCTCCCCCATTGCGATATGTGTTTTGTGGTTGGGTTTGGTGTGTTGTAATTTTTTCTCTTCGATTATTTGATCCCAGCCATCCACAACGTTTTCCGGCTTTTCCTTGAAAATAACCAGAAAATCGTCCAATTCTATCTTTGTAAGGCCCCGGATCAACACTATGCCCTGAAGATTATAGGGGTTCAACAAATTATAGAACTCGTTTGCGAGGTGCGGATCCGCCTGTTCCGGCCCGGGCATCTGGCCGTTGACAAGTATCGCCTCCCGTGTGATTGAAAATGTCAACGCCTCGGTTTTTGAAAAGAACCCGGAAATCCCATCGAAAGCGCGGGTTATAGCCTTCTCGACATTCTCGTTCTCGCGCGGGTATAGCCTGAGTGCCTGAATCGAAACCTTCACATTCCGAAAGGCCTTTATCGCCCTTCCGATATCTTCCATTTCCAGTGTGCTTTCTTTTGCCATATCGTCGATAAAGGCGCGCCTTTGCAGCATCCTGCGCGTGGCCTCGGGAATTCGGGCCTGTGCAACCCTCTCCCTCGACTGCATAATAAGCTCCGCCGCCTTGTCCCAGCGTTCGGCCTGCTGAAAATGATGTGCCAGCTTGCCGATAACCTCATCCTCGCGTCCGGGATTCAGTTCGATCTCGAGTTCCGCAATATCGAGGTGAACGTTTTTTCGTTCCTGCTCGTCCCAGAGGGAATAGAATGTCTTTCGCGTCGATTCCGAGTTGAAAGAAAAATCCGCCTCCTCGCCGGGAACTTCGTGAATAATATCCGCCTGCCTCGAACGCTCGAGGGCGTCCAGCGCCACATGTTCGTCCACTTCCGCGAGCTTGGAAAGCAGTTTGATATCGAACGTCTCGCCAATCGCCGCGGCCTGTTTCAGTATCTTTTTGTCATCTTCGGAAAGTTTTTCGGCGCGCTCGGAAAGCAGTTCGGACAGGGATTTCGGCAGGTCTTCGGAAGAAAAAGATTTCGTTATCCAGTCGGCGCCGTCATATTCGATAAGCCCCCGCTCAATCAGCAGTTTTAGAAGCTCCTCGATAAAAAGCGGATTGCCGCCGGACCTTTCGGTCAATATATCGAGATTCTCCATCGGATAATCGATACGACCGGTTATCTCGTAAAGCATCCCCGCAATATCTTTCGCGGTTAGCGGGGGTATTTTCAGGCGCGTGATTTCGGCGATTTGCGCCGTTCGGGCCATTCCCCCTAAAAAGTGCATCATATTATTTTCAAATTCGGATTCGGAAGAGGCGTTTATTGCGAATACAAGATCGATTTCGCTCTGGGGGAATTCAGTCATAAAAGAATCGAGAAATCCGAGCGATGTTGTGTCCACCGACTGGGCGTTATCGATAACGATGAGCTGGCGGCCTTTGCGCAGTATGCCGAAAAGTATCTTGTTTAGGGCCTTGAATATCAGCGTATCCACGTTTTCGCCGGCCCGGCCGGTGCGACCGGTGCCGTTAAAATCTTCCCCGGGCGGATCGGGTAATTCGGCCAGTTCGGGGATGTTTTTCGTCAATTCCTTTTTTTCCTCGAACGTGAACTCGCCGGCTATCTCGGTGAGAAGAACCGGATCGCGGCGCAGTTTTTCTCCAAAGGCCTTGATTAAGGCGATATACGGTCGGGAGCTTTCCGGCTGACCCGCTGCGAAAATTACTCCGTGGCCCATCTGTTCTGCGATCTTGCGCAATTCGTTGAGAATTCTGGTTTTTCCGGAGCCTCTGGGGCCGAAAATTACCGGCAGCTCGGGGACGGAATTCTCCCCTATAATCCTGTCCACTGTTAGTAGTTTCAGCGAATTTAGAAATTCCTCGAATCCAACCGTCTTGTCCACCGGAAACAGCGTGGAGATGTTTCCAACGGCAACCAGTTTGCCCTCGTCGGGATAGACGACGGTTCGGTTTTTGCCGGAATCTTTGGCGTGGTAAAGGGCCTCGTCGGCCCTTTTAAAAAGGTTCTCATAGTCGCGGGCGTCGATAGGGTAATTCGCTATTCCGATACTGACGCCGATAACCACCTCATTATTGTCTCCGACATCGATCGGCGAGTCGGAAAGCCGTTCGATAAGCCCGTCGAGGATAGCTTTCGCCTGAGCTTTGCTGTGATCGCGAAAAACGACCGTGAATTCGTCCCCGGCAAACCGAATCGGGATACCCTTATCCCCGACACGTTCCGAAATTGCCTCCGCAAAGAACTGTAAAAGCGTGTCGCCGGCCATGTGGCCGTAAGTGTCGTTGACACTCTTGAAACCGTCGAGGTCGAGCATCGCGAGTGTTACGCTCCCGCTCCTTTTCGACGCCATGTTAATAAACAGGGGAACGCGATTTCGCAGGAACCGCCGGTTTTTCAGGCCGGTAAGCTCATCTGAGAACGCGAGTCGGCGCAGCTCCTCTTCCGAAGGTTCAGAAATTGAATCCTGGACCTCGAGGTTCTCTTGAACCGACTGCGAAATTTGTTCCTGTTCTTCTTCGACCATGCTCACACCGCGGATTGAATTATATCTTTCGACTTACTAATATAATCTATTCCACGCTTAAAACCAATATTTTTATCCAGAGAAAGTTCCGGGTCGCCGGAAATTATATTTTCGGATAATTTTCTTGCGGCGTCGAGAAGTTCCGGCATTCGCATCGGGTCCGCGAATTTGAAATCGAAACGCCCGGCCTGCGCGTGGCTCAGCAATTCGCCCTCGCCACGCTCCATCAGATCGAGCCGCGCGATCTCGAAACCGTTATCGGTTTTGCAGAATTTTTCGAGCCTTTTCCAGTTGCGCGAGCCACGCGATTTATCGGTGAGAAGAATGCAATATCCACGCTTTTTCGCCCTTCCGATTCTTCCGCGAAGCTGGTGTAGCTGCGCAAGCCCGAAATTTTCGGCGTGTTCGATAAGCATAACCGAGGCCTCCGGAACGTCCAGTCCAATCTCGACAAGGCTCGTCGTGGCGAGGATCGGTCGCGTGCCCGAGCGAAATTTCTGGAAAATCGCGTTTTTATCTTTTGCGGACATCCCGCCGTGCAGAAGCGCGACCTTGCCGGGATATTTGGTGTCGAATTCGCAAAAGCCATATTCGGCGGCGGAATGATCTTTTCCCTTTATTTTCGGATGAACAACGAAAATTCTCTCGCCCGCATCTATCCTCTCGCCGATAAAATCCCACACGGTCTCCCGCGCGGAGCATTCTCTTAAAAAGCTCTTTGAACCTGCTCTTTGTGAGGGAAATTCCCCGAGGACGATAGGTTCGAGATCGCCGTAGAACGCGAGCGCCGCGGTTCTCGGGATGGGCGTCGCGCTGAGCATAAGGACGTGCGCGCCGGTCCGTTCGGGCAGAGCCAATCTCTGGCGAACCCCGAGTCGATGCTGCTCGTCGATAATTATCAGACCGAGCCGCTTGAATTTTATTTTCGGGGAGAGCAAGGCCTGCGTGCCGATTACAATATCGACCTCTCCCGATCTCAGACGCTCTCTCAATCCCGGCGAGCACGATTCCCCGGTGAGAAGGCCCACGCTCACGCCGAATTGCGCCGTCAAATCGGCGAACAGGTCGGCGTGCTGGCGCGAGACGAGAAGGCTCGGCACGATCACCACAACCTGCAGGCCCGAATCGACCGCCGCAGATGCCGCAAGCATGGCGAGGACTGTTTTGCCGGAGCCGACGTCGCCGTTGAGGAGCAGCATCGAGCAGCCCGGCGAGCGGAAAATTTCGAGAATCGATTTCAGCGCGTCGATTTGGCCGGATGTTAGCCTATACGGCAGCGATTTTTTTACCGCCTCGAAAATCTTGCCGGACTCGACCGGCCCGGCGTTTTTGTCCAGACCGGCCTTGCGCCTGCGGATTGAAAAAACGATTTGCAGAAGCAAAAGTTCACCGAAAGCGAGTCGGCGGCGCGCGAGTTCGAGCTTTTTCCAATTTTCCGGATTATGCAGAATTCTAAAACTTTTTTCGAGCGTCGGCAGCCCAAGTTCGCGGGCCATTTTTTCGGGGATCGGGTCTTCGATTGCGCCGAGGTTTTTAAAGGCCTCCATGACTAATTTAGTGCGGCTCCGACGGCCGATTTTCGCCTCGACCAGTGATTTATAATTACGATATACCGGGATGATTTTTTCGTCGCCCTCCGAAGAAAACTCGAATTCGGGATGCTGAAAAACCGGAATGCCGTCCTCTATCCGAACAGCTCCCCAGACGAGCAATTCTTCTCCGGGGCGGAATTTTTCTGCCATCCAGCGGGGAGAGGTGAAAAAAATCAGCGTCGCTCGCCCGGAATTATCCCGGACAGAAACCCGAATTGTCCCGCGGCGGCCATGGGGATGAAAATTCACTTTTTCGACAGACACAAGCGCGGTCGAAATCTCACCGTCCTCGCATTCGGCGAGCGATATTGCGGCTTTGCGATAAACATATTTCGCCGGGAAATCGAGAATAATATCGGCAATCGTCTCGATATTTGCCGCTAGCAGGGCTTTTTGTCGAACGGGGCCAATTCCCGGAAGCGTTTGGACGCCGTTATGTATGAACTCGTTATTTGAAGAATAAATCTCCCACATAATATTTGAGTATAATGCGATGGGGAAAAAATGCAAGTCTGGAAACGGGAAGCGCGAAAATTTCCGGTTGAGATAAGCGTCGTTTTTTCTTGACAGATTTTGCGCTTGGGTGGGTTTTTGACATAATTTGCCCGAAAAAGTGGGTGAAAATCACCACAAGGAAGCCAAAAATCACTTCAAGGAAGGCTTAAAACACTTAAAGGAAGCCGAAAATCACTTCAAGGAAGGCCCAAAACACTTCAAGGAAGCCAAAAAACACTTAAAGGAAGGCCCAAATCACTTCAAGGAGGCCAAAAAACACTTCAAGGAAGAGCCAAATCACTTCAAGGAAGACATTAATCACTTCAAGGGACTCTTTGTTTCACTTCAAGGAGACTTAGAACCACAACGACTTATGTCGAATCTCGGAAAATACTATTGACTTATATGATAATTTTATGATAACCATAACTTAACAATGCAAACTAACGGGAAACGGAAAACATAACAGCCAAAAAAAATCTAAACGCAAGATTTCACTTGACCGGAAAGGAAGCGATAGTTTTATTATTGATATGATCGGCAATGGGCACAGCATACGGCGAGAAGAATACGGGTTGAAAGGCGAGGTTTTATCCGAGTCAAATTAGAAAAGGAAATACAATGACAAAAAATCTGCCAATGAAAAACAAATCGGAAATTCTGCTCTATCAAACGGAAAGCGGGCAAACGAGAATCGAAGTCCGCCTTGTGGATGAGACTGTCTGGCTGACACAAAGATTAATGGCTGAGCTGTTTCAAACGACGAAACAGAATATAAGTCTCCATATTCAAAACGTTTATGAAGAGGGTGAATTGGCACCACAGGCAACTGTCAAGGAATTCTTGACAGTTCGAATTGAAGGCAATCGAGAAGTCAAAAGGTCGATTGATTACTACAACCTCGATATGATTATCTCCATCGGCTATCGCATCAAATCGCGTGTCGCAACACGTTTTCGCCAATGGGCGACACAACAACTGCGCGAGTATATCGTGAAAGGCTTTGTGCTCGATGACGAACGCCTGAAAAATCCCGACCTTCCCTTCGATTATTTCGACGAACTGCTTCGCCGCATACAGGATATCCGAACGTCCGAACGGCGCTTCTATCTGAAAATCACCGATATTTTTGCCACAAGTATCGACTACGACCCCGGCGCGGAATCGAGTATCGATTTTTTCAAAACCGTGCAGAACAAGATGCACTGGGCAATAACGGGAAAAACCGCCGCCGAAATTATCCATAACAGAGCCGATTCCACAAGACCGAATATGGGGCTTACAAGCTGGCGCGGCGATAAAATCCGAAAGTCCGATGTAACTATTGCAAAAAACTATCTCGATGAGAACGAACTGCACGCGTTGAACAACCTTGTCGAGCAGTATCTTGTTTTTGCGGAGGGGCGGGCGATGCGCAGAATACCGATATATATGAGCGAGTGGATTGAAAAATTGAATGCGTTCCTTCAGCTTAACGAGCGAAACATTCTGGAAAATGCGGGCAAAATTTCGCACATATTGGCGAAAGAACTGGCGGAATCGGAATATGAAAAATTTCATCGCGAACAAATCCGCCTGTCCGATGCGGGGAGGAGCGATTTCGATAGCGCCGTGAAACAAATTGAAGCGCGGAAAAGGCAAATCGAAGATGGCGATTAGGAGAAACGGCGCGGGTTCTTATGCGGATTAATATAAACAGTGTTAGATCACAAGGGAAAATGGCACATAAACACAACAAAGGAGACTAATAATGTCTTTTCGAAATTCATTCTTCTATATGGCAGGTCTTATATTCTTAGTATTGGCCAAGGTTAAGAATATCATTAAGGGGTATTCATCACCAAAGCCATTCGATATATCTGAGAGTGAACGATGTATTGAATACGACATTCACGTTGTTGAGCACTGGTTGTCTCATCTCCGAGAATATACG
>DAOWNU010000281.1 GCA_030642425.1 bacterium
AGCCCGCATATTTCACAAATTCCACCCGAACAATTATTGTAGATTATGGAAAGTGCTCCTATGTTATTGAAATAAGGGATCGAGGGGTCGAGGGAAATACAAAAACACTTGAACCCTTGAATCCTTGAATCCTTGATCCCTATTTCTATATTGATAATACTCATGTTATGCCCATATTTGTTTCTAAATAGATCACATTTGTGAGAAATGCAGATTAGCAGGTCGAACGCACACGCTCGACTTATTATGTCGTTTCGGCTCCGCTCAACGACCGGCAGTGCCGGAACCGATGGTGAATTATAAAAAGCATAAGTGGTTTAAACCACTTCTTCGAGAAGTCCTTTAAAGTGCTTGATAATCCGTCCCCAACTTAATATTATAATACATGTAATTATTGTAACCTCCACCAACAGGCGGCGAAATGAAACCTATCCCTTACTTAACAATCGCTTTAATATCGGTCATCTTCCTCTTGCCACAACCGGCGGAAGCCTATTCCGAAGACTCCGCGATGGTTCCAATGGCCGACGGCATCCACCTTGCAACACAGATATATATCCCCGATTTCTATCCCACGCCGCTGCCGGTCGTCCTCCAGCGGACTCCATACAACCGCCGCGATGAAAGTATGGCGATGGTTGTCTGCGATTTTCTGGGCTATGTCTTCGTCTCGCAGAATGTCCGTGGAAGATACGAATCCGAGGGCGAGCCGATGGTTTTTTTCACCGACGGCTGGGGAGAGCATCGGGACGGCTACGACTGTATAGACTGGATCGTCGATCAGGATTGGTGCAACGGCCGCGTCGGCATGATGGGCGCTTCCGCGCCGGGGATGACCCAATATATGGCTTCCGGATCGCGGCATCCGAACCTGTCGATGAATTGCCCGATCCTTGCCGGGCCGAGTATGTATCATTTTGTCGCATATCAGGGCGGCGTTTTCCGCAAAGCTTTGGTCGAAAGCTGGCTGACCGGTCTGGATACCCCCTGGCTGATAGATACCGTGACCAATCACCCGGACTACGACGATACCTGGGCCACTGTCGATCTCTCCGCGCGATACGATTCGGCGACAGTTCCGACATTTCATATCGCGGGCTGGTTCGATATGTACACCGACGGCCAGATCGAGGCTTTCGCCGAGATGCAAACGCGTTTCGGAAACAACAAGTTACTCATCGCCCCCTGCGGCCACGGCGACGCTATCGGGACGGTCGAGCAGGGCGACCTCGTGTTCCCCGATAACGCACTTTTGACCGTCGAGGACCTGGTCGATGTTACGACGAGGTGGTATGATTACTGGCTCAAAGACATCCCCACGGGAATCATGGACGAACCGGCGATCCAATTTTACCTGACCGGGGATTGCGACACCGGCGACACGACGCTGTTCAACCGATGGATGTTCGCCGAAGAATGGCCCTTGCCAGAAATCGCGACAGTTCCTTATTATATTAAGGCGGACGGCGCACTCGACACGATCCCGCCGACCGGGGACGGTTCCGACACATATTTATACGATCCCGAAAACCCATGCCCGACAATTGGTGGAAGAGAGTTTATCGGCATGGACGAGATCGGCTACGGGCCGAAAGATCAGGCCGCGCTCGTCGAGTCGCGCTCCGACGTCCTTATCTACACCACGCCGGTTTTGACCGAACCCATGGCGATTATCGGCAAGATAATTATGATTTTATACGCGTCGTCCGACCGCCTCGACACCGATTTCGCGGTGCGTGTCACCGATGTCTATCCCGACGGCCGCTCGATCCTCATGACCGACGGCATACTGATGGCCCGCCATCGCCAATCGCTGGATGCCGAAGAATTTCTCGTTCCCGATATGCCGGACACTTTCGAGATAGATGTCTGGAGCATCGCGAACGTTTTCAACACGGGACACAGGATAAGGGTGATTATTTCGTCTTCCAACTACCCGCGTTTCGAGGCGAACCCGAACACCGGCGCGCCGTTTGTCCGCGACGATACCGTTACGCTCGTGGCGACCAACACGGTTTTCCGTTCGGCGGCGATGCCCTCTCATCTGCTTCTGCCGATATACCCGCTCGACACGGCGGCGCATATTGTTGAGGGCCGCAACCTGCCGGAGAATCTGGAGATTTCCGCGTGGCCCAATCCCTTCAATTCGGCGATTACAATTTCCATTGATTGTCATTCCGGCGAAGGCCGGAATCCAGAGGGTGGGGTAGAGATCGAGATTTTCGATATAAACGGTAGAATCGTTTATAAAACGCCCGTAGGGGCGGGTTCTAAACCCGCCCGCATAACGGGAGGGTCACGGACCCTCCCCTACGAAATCACATGGCAGCCCGACGAATCGGTCGGCAGCGGGGTTTATCTCGTTCGGGCGAGAATCGGGGATGAACAGACGACGACGAGGCGTGTTATGTATATTAAATAAGAGAAGGTTGATTATGAGAAACGCGATGGTTTTGGTTTTGGTGCTCACGGCGGTTACTTACGCTATCGATCTGATTTCAGAAACGCCGCTCGGTGGTTTCGACGCGAAATTCATCAGGGTGGAGCATAATACGGCAATGCTTTTCTCTCTGGACACCTTATCGGGCGATGTCACGGCGAAATTCGTGGATTGCGACGATCCCGTTGCTCCGGTAATCGGATGCGAATGCGTTATTCCGACCGCCCTCGATGGCGGCTATTACGAATATCACCCCCTCGATACCGACGATTCGCTATTTGCGGTTTTCTCGGACACGAACGCTATCGATTTTTACGATCATACGGGCGATTCGTTAGTTTACTGCGCGAGTTTCAGAGATACTAACATGCGCGAATTCGATAATAATCTCATTTTAAGCGATTGCTTGCTTGCTGTATCAGGAGGCTTGGATTTAGGCATGAAATCCATTTACGATATTCATAATCTAACCGATATCGTTCTAATGGATACTTTAAGGTACGGTTTTTGTGAATATTCCATGGACATGGAGGATAGCCTTTTATGTATATCGAACGGTATTGGAAACGCCGTTTATTCGTTGCAACCCGGCGGTTATTGGAATTTAGTTGGGTCATTCATTGCCTATCCCGATTGGTGTTTCCTTTATCTGGATATCGACACTCAAGGTATTTTCGCGGAAGGAGTAGGATACGCATGTGTCGAAGCGGATAGTCTGGTCAGTCATAGCTATTGGTCGGATGAACATGAAGACTTCCATGCACCGTTTGAGATTTGGGGGGATTATATCGTTAAAAGTGAGGGAATAGCCGGCGATTTTGCGATTGCTCATATAGATTGGTCCGGATTATATCCATCATGGACCTGGGTCGATTATCCGATAGGTAAAATTTTCGATATTCAGGATTCGTTGCTCTACACGTTCAAGCAGGACACCCTCCGAATTTATAATCTTATGACAATCTCCAGCGCTATCGATGAATCCCAGCAGATGCCGGAAAAGCCGGGAATTTCCGCCTACCCGAATCCCTTCAATTCGGCGGTGCGAATAAGCCTCGATTACGGGAGCGAATCGCCGCAGGCGTTGAGCACGTTGCCTCCCGGCGCTTGCCGGGTCGAGATTTTCGATATAAACGGTAGAATCGTTTATAAAACGCCTGTAGGGGACGGGTCTCCCGTCCCGTCGTCGAACGGGCGCGGA
>DAOWNU010000338.1 GCA_030642425.1 bacterium
ATTGTCTCTCCAGCGGAAAGCAGATGGACGGGCGTATTTGTCGAATCGGCAAAATCGATAAACGCCCTGTGAAGCCCGCTCGTCGTTGTGTGATACGGCACGAAAATGTCCCCGAAGCTTATATCTCCCTGCAGATCACGAAGCCCGCCGACATGGTCGGCGTCGGAATGGGTCATAAGAACAGCGTCGATTTTATCGAGTCCCCGCGCGCGAAAATAAGGCTCCGCGGCGAAAGCGATATTGCCCGGCTTTCCGCCGTCGATAAGGATTTCCCTGCCGTCGGCGAACTCGACAAACGCGCAATCCCCCTGACCGATATCGAAAAAGGTTATTCGGATATCTTCCCCGAGTTTCACCCTCGAGGTTATCATCCCAAGAAAGATCGCGAGGGCTATAACGATAAAAAATCCGGCAATTCCGAAAAACCGCCTTTTCATCCGGCCAATATAGATCGGCAATGCGATTAATATTGCATAATATCCTGCAATCCACTCCGGCGTGGGATGCGGGAATGTCATATACGCCATCGGGACGGAGGCGAAAAAGCGCACCGCGTTCAGGAGATAGACCTTGAGAAAAAACCAGTCCGCGGAAAGAAATACGATGGCCGCATATTCGCTAATCGGTCGAAGCAGCGAGGCCAGGATGCCATAGCCCACGATTATCCCCAGCGGCGGCAGGATGAAAATATTAGCGACAAGACCGATCAACTGGAGCCGATGAAAATGATACGCCACCAATGGCGCGGTTCCAAGAGTGGCGGCGAGCGAAACGACGAAAGGCGAAACTATCCATTTCCCGAAAAAATCTCCCCTTTTCGCGCGGGCGGGAAGCCAGTTCTGAAAATGTGGCATGAGATAGGCAATTCCCAATGTCGCGCCGAAACTCAATTGAAATCCGATGTCGGAAATCCATATCGGATTGAACGCCAGTAAAACCGCGCCCGCGAAGCCGATAGAATTCAGAAGGTTGGAGGGGCGTTCAAAGGCCATGCCGAGAAGAACAACGGCGGTCATAAATGCGGCCCGCAGCACGGAAGGTCTTCCGCCGACAACCGCCGCGAACAGCGCAACGATAGCTATCACGATTATTGCCGCAAATGCCCGTGGGATGCGAAAAACCGAGGCAAAGATAAGCCATGCCATCGCCGCGATAAGGCCGACATGCAGCCCGCTCACCGCGAGGATGTGCACGGTGCCGGAATCCGTGAAAGCGTCCCTAACCTTATCCGGCAGTTCACGCCCGAGGCCGAGGAGAAGGCCTTTCAGAAGCGCCGCCGAGTCGCCGTGCAGACCGATATCTATCGTTTCGGAAATGTGCCTTCTCGTTGGCAGGACGACGTTCGACAGAAGGTAATTGCCGCCGGTCGTGTCGATAAGCTGTATGCCGCTGTTGCGATAGACGAACGCCATCGCGCCGATCCCCTTGCTCGCAAGCGACTTTTTGAAATCGTAGGCGAACGGGTTGGTGGCGCGCGAGGGTTCTTTCAATTCGGCATTCAGTTTAATATAGTCGCCGAAGGCCAGCCGGTAGGCGTCGTAAAGGTATATCCGCGCTTTCCCCGATGCGGTGCAAAGCGAATCCGCGACAAGAACGGAATCCACCGAAAGATCGAAACGCTGCCGGTTGCCCTTTAATTCGACATCGCCCGCGATCCGCCCGAAAAGCGCGACATCCCTTCCTATCAAATGGCGCACGTCGTCGGCGGGTATCTCGCTCCATTGGCAAAACCGGAACGCGCCGAACAGAATTATCGCGATAATCAGCGCCGATGCCGCAGGGAGAATGCTCTTGCGAAAGAAACGTGCGAGAAGAAGGGATAAAATTGAAAATGCAAGTGTGGGAATTAAAAGCGCGGACGATGCGCTAAAGTCTATCTCCGGCAATCGAAGTAACAGGGCGAGCGATATCCCCGCGCTCAGGGACAGGAATACCCAAATCATCGGGGCGGGAGGAAGCCGCCGTCGTATCACGACAATCCAAGAAGTTCCCTTATCTCAGGGAGAATATAGATGCTCTCCATTTTTTCCCGCTCGGTGGCCAATTCGTTCGCGAGAAGCTCGACCTTCGAGGCCTCGGAGAGATTTTTATTTATAAGGATAACCCTGCCGTCGTGGATACGGCACAATCCGCCCGCGAGAGTTCCCATTTTCTCGAAGCGTATCTCGATACCTATTTTTTCCGCAAGCTCTTCGAGCGCCTGCAGGATCTGTGCGCGTCGCATAGAAAAACTCCGATCTCCGGTTTTGTATTTTAACCTTTAAATAATATCGGATTCAAAACAGCTGAAAGATTAAACCACTCTGAGTCGATATTGCAAGCCTTTTTTAAATTATTTTAAAAAGGTCGAGCGACTCGTTCGAGATGTTCCGGCTTACGGGCATCGCCAAAATCCAAATAACAAATGAATGTCAAATGACCCATCCACCATCCAACTGGATTCCCTATTAGCTCCGCAAAACAACAAATAGCCGCCCGATACTTGCCGATTTTCTTTAATCGCCATTGTTAGAATATCTTCCAACTCATCTACAGCGTATCTCGCATATTCGATATTCTAATCAGAAAGGTCTATCTCAATAACATATTATTCAATATTGTGTTTTATAGATAGTTATTAATAATTTTTATCTTCAATATTATTTTTATTAGTGATATTATGATTTATTATTATGTATATATTAAAAAATAATAAGATTTATTTGATTTAATAAATGAGATAATCGATTTTGGAAGTAGGATAAACGGAAATAAAACATTTCTTTTTTCGATTATCTCTATGTTTTATTGGATTAACCCTCTTCAAAAATGAATTATCCCTCTTCTAAATTGGATTTACACCTTTCTAAACTAAATTATCCCTCTTCTAAATTGGATTTACTCCTTTCTAAACTAAATTGTCTCCCTTCTAAACAGGATTAACTCTTATCTTATTGGGTCTGAAACGCAGATATGGCGGTGATTAGCCTGGTATTTTGAGTCTGAAACGCAGATGTGGCGGTGATTAGCCCGGCATTTTGAGTCTGAAACGCAGATATGGCGGTGATTAGCCCGGTATTACCGGCGAATTTCGGCGTGGAACCTGTCGAGAAGAGCGCGCACCATTCTATCGTGCAATTCGTTCGCGATCTCGTCGGTGATTGTCGAGCCGGGGTCGCGGAATATCGCGGCTATCCC
>DAOWNU010000039.1 GCA_030642425.1 bacterium
AAAGAATATTATCATGGAAATACGGGCTGGTACCGGTGGCGACGAAGCTGCACTTTTCGCGTCGGACCTTTACCGTATGTATTCCCGCTATTCGGAAGTATTAGGTTGGAAAATCCAAATGTCAAAGCCCGAATGTCACCGGACGCCCGGTGGCGAAATCAAATCCAAAGCTCAAATGTCAAAGGCCGTCCCACACTAATCTGTCATTCCGGCGATAGCCGGAATCCAGTGGTGCGTTGCTGTAGCTTTCGGATACGGCCATCCCAATTTTTTCCTTGACACAGCGCTTGAGGTGATTATATTGGTGATTAGAAATGCCCTGTCATGCGGGACACCAGCGGGACGCGGGACATTTGAAAAAAGGCAAGCGAACAAAAAAGGCCTCGGAAGAAACGCCTGAGGAAGGATATAAGGAGGAAAGATGGATCATCAAAGGGCAATGATACGACTAAAAAGCAACAAATTATTAAGTGCAGCATTTGATTATGCAGTTTTTGATCGAATACATGGAGACAATTTTTATGACCCTATAGAAATAGAATACTCAAAAGAGAATAAAAAAGAAATAATCTCCGAAATAATTGAAGAACTTTCAAATACTACAGGATACAGTCCCAGGGTCGCTTTTGCATATTACCCACCGAAGAATCATCTGTGTGATAGAAGAATGATCTACATTCCAATTAAGGATCTAGTTGTAAGATACGGTATAGCCATGATTTTTTCTGACGAGATTGAGCAAGATATACATGGCCAGTGTTTTGCGAATCGACGTGCAACAGGAGAATATCGGACACAAAGATTTACAGAGGATTTCGCTATTGGCGGTTGGTCATCTTTCTGCCGTTGGCAAAAAGAACAATACACAAATCACAAAGTGCTTCTTAGGACTGATATATCAGCTTCCTATGATTCAATTTCACATTCTTATCTTCTTGATGCGATAGAAAAGCATCTCATGATAAATCCTAAATCTCCTTTTATAAGTCTTTTTAAAAGACTTCTTGAAGTTGAAGTTATATATTATGCCCAAGCCACCAAAAGAATAGAAGGACCGACTTTGATTAAACAGGGATTACCAATCGGTGATGGTGTAGAAGGTTATTTGGCAAACCTATATCTGAAAGATGTAGATGATGCTATGACTGATGCTGGAGCATGTTATGGAAGGTATGTAGATGACATAAGATTGTTTGGCGATTCGCGACTATATGTTACAAATAACCTCAGGATTCTTCAGGAACATCTATTGAAGCTTGGGCTGAACTTGAATACATCTAAAACAAAAATTGCAGAGAATGAAGATGATATTGCAAAGATAAGATCATAATTATCAATTAAGCTCCTTCGAAGTTGACGAAGACGAAGACGCAGGTAGTTCAATCAAAACCATAATAGACCAACCATTTGATGAATTCGACAAGACCTTCAATAAAGACGACAAGTTTAACCCTAAGGATAATGGGAGGGACTTCTGTAAGTTTCTTAGTGCACATGTTTCTAATGGTGATCCTAAACTCCCATTATCGGAAAGAGAGAAGTGGCACATAGATAACCTTAAAGACATAATAGTAATAGGAAGAGGATCATCCAAACACGCGGGTTGGTTACTTGTTCAGTCGGCATTTTATAAAGAGGTAAAAACCACGACTAGAAAACATTCGCGTGCTATTCTAATTGATATCCTGTCAGGTGAAGCTGCATCTACGTATGCCAAATATCGCATTATTCATCATTTATTAAAAAAGAGAGGTGATCGTAGAACATCTTTCATTAATATTTTGCATGAAGAAAAGAAAAGTATAATATATAGCTTAATACCAAATTACCTATCGGAGAGTTGCTTTTTACTAAACCTAATTGGGCTTTATCTCGCTATGTTTAGAGGCGATTCGTTAGATACATTAAAGCGATTAGTTAAAGAGAATTGTAAAGATTCCTGTGAACCAATTAGGAATACATTGGATTTAATCAATAATGTTCCAATTGAAACATTGATAAAAGAAGTCGATGATGGTGAACCCGACGACAAACCATCGCCTTATTAAGAATATCTTGCTTTACAAAGGAATCTCAAATGGCTAAACGAACACATTCGTCGGAGGCGACGCATAGAATCATAGCAAGATAGGCAGAGCATCATAGCGAGTTATAATAAGTAACAGCTGCCCTGCGCCCTATATATAAAAAAATAAAAAATCCGCTTGCTATGTCGATAATTATCGCTATTTTGTTTTGCGGGGCGGTATTATATCGGCGGTCGGGATAACACTATTTCAGAACGGTTCGGATGTATCCATTTTCTTCAATTGTCGGACAGGAAGAGGCCAAGCTCGCCCTTATGCTATCGGCGGTCGAGCCGGATATCGGCGGAGTCCTGCTTTCCGGCGTAAAAGGTACGGGCAAATCGACCCTGGTGAGGGCCTTGCCGGGAATTTTGCCCGCGTTCGACGCAGTCGCCGATTGCCAATATAACTGCCCCCTTTCCGCGCCAGAAAAAGCGTGCGATATCTGCCGCGCGAAAATGGACTCGGGCGAGGAAATTCAAACGGTTGAATTGCAGCCGGAGCTTGTTACAGTTCCACTCGGCACGACAGAGGACAGGCTGCTCGGGGCTGTCGATATCGAAAGGCTTCTCAGCGACGGCGAACTTCATTTCAATGCGGGATTACTCGCGAAAGCAAACAACCAAATATTATATATCGACGAGGTCAATCTTCTCCCCGATAACCTCACGGACGATATTCTCGACGCCGCCGCGAGCCGGAAAAACACGGTCGAGCGGGAGGGCGTGTCTGTTACGCACCCGGCGAGATTCACACTTATCGGCACGATGAACCCCGAGGAAGGGCAGCTTCGCCCGCAAATTCTCGACAGATTCGCCCTGTCGGTAAATATCGAGACGGTGAATTCGCCCGAGCTTCGCGCCGAGATTGTCACAAGAGCGCTCACACACTCGCTTTCTCCCGAAAAATTCGAGAGGGTATATAGCAAGGGCGATATAAGGTTAAGAAAACGTATCGCTGCGGCAAAAATGAGACTTCCCGAAATTAAGATACCGGGAGATATAATAAAAACCGTCGCAATGGCTATGGCACAACTCGGTGTCGACGGTCAGCGCCCCGATATTGTTACGATAAAATGTGCAATCGTTTTCGCCGCGCTCGAAGAGGACAAAAAGGTCTCGATGAAGCATGTGAACCGTGTCGCCCCGATGGCTGTGTGTCATCGCACCCGCAACGGCGGCCTCAATCCGGCGCCGGAGAAATCCGCCGTGCTCGACGCTCTCGATAAATCCGCCGAAGCGATGAAGAAAGGGATGTCCAAATCGCCGACGCTCACGCTTTCGGATCTGGCGGAACACGCGCTCGAATTGGCGATAGCCGCTATTAAGCAGGCAAGCGAAGAGTCAAAAAAAAACTAACCGAATCGGGAGCCTATCGCGGTTTTGCCAAGCTCCCCGACGATAAACTCGACTTTTTCCCGAACCAACTCGCCGGAAAACTACTAAAACAGCTTAAAGATTTTATTATAAAAACGGCCGTTCCGGGCAAGAAAGCGAGCATCGTAAAATCCGTGCTTTCCGATGTCGAAACGGGGATTCGCGGCCGGATAAGTTATACAATTCCAACCGACGAACCCTCGAAAATAGAGGCCCTGCCGACAATCCGCTCGGCAATCCTCCACGGCAGACGACGGCCGCTTATCCCCCTGAATAAGTCATATTGGCGGCGCAATGTCCGCACCGCGCGTCCAAGAATTACTATAATGCTCGTAATCGACTCGAGCAGGTCTTCGCACAATTACCTTATGGGACTGGGCAGCGTGCTCGAAAACCTTTTCAATCATATTCTCGATTCCGAATCCAAGGTCGGGATGGTCGCAATTCAGAACGATATCGCAAGGCTGCTGTTCACGCCGACACGCAACAGGCTGAGGGTTATTGGCGGAATGAAGGAACTCAAATGTGGCGGATATTCTCCGCTCGATAACGCCCTGAAAATCGCGCGGAGAGAGCTTGTCCGAATCCAAAGGGCGGACCCGGCACACAAGTCCATGCTGCTTTTGGTGAGCGATTGCTATCCGGAGCCGCTGCCAATCAAGACTCTCGACCCTTACGAATCGAAGGAATATAAGGCGGTCAGGCATCAGGCAAAGCTTCTGACCGGCGCAAGATTGCCCGTCGTCGTTGTTGACCCGACAAACCCGCACGCCGCAATAGCCGAGACGCTTCCGGGGCGGCGATTGGCGAGGTTTATTGCGAAATCCACGAACGGATCGTATATAAACATCCCCGCGGAGAAGGTTAGCGCGGGCGGATTTCGCGGGCCGAAATTTATTGTGGAAGAAAAGCTCGACAGGGAATCGATGAAGATCGCCGAGGGATTGAGCGGCGTGTCCGATATATTAAGGAAGACCGACCGGTAAGGGCGGTGGGCTGCGGAAAATATTTCTCTTGTGAGATGCTGTAAATTGGTTATATTGAGAGCGATGGTAATAAAATGACGCGCCCACGCGGAATTGTGGGGGCGGGGAAATGCCCATCCGCAGAGCAGTTGAAAAACGTACTAACGCAGAGAATCGGAATGAGAAACTTTCTTACAGAATATGGTGTAACTTAATGAAACTTATAAAAATCAAACTTGAGAATTTCGGACCTTTTAGATCCTATGAAATACCTTTTTCACAAGGGGAACATGATTGCTTTCTTCTAACAGGAAAAAATAACGAAGGTAAATCGATCATTATTCTCGCCCTTAAACTTCTCTCAACAGCTTTAAAATCCATCGGTCGTACTCGATATAGGCGTGTTATAGGTTATGACACGTATTACGATTTACAACGGACAGATCTACAAAATATAAATATTGGCCGACTAATTCATAACTATGAAGCTGATCGCGCAACAATTGAAGCGATATTCGATTCAGGACTGAGCGTTACGATAGTATTAGACGCGGTTAATGATTATGTTTACGCAGATTTTATAGGGGATATAATAAACGCTACAGATATTTTTGGCATTATTCCTCCTTTAGGACCTTTAGCGGAAAACGAGGAATACCTATCGCGAAAACATGTTCTATCCAGCATCGATACAAATCTTGCACCGCGGCATCTTCGAAATCATTTAGCGCAAATAATCACAGACGAGGAATTCGCGATGGTCCAGGAGATAATCGCTGCTTCATGGCCACCTATTGAGCTATTACATTATGAAAGAGATATTAGAGACAATACCCTAAAGTGCTTTTATAAAGAGAATCGAATAGACCGCGAAATATCTTGGGCTGGTCAAGGTCTTCAAGTTTGGTTTCAAATAGTTACCCACTTTGTGCGCTTAAGGAAAACCTCCATTATTGTGCTTGATGAACCAGAAGTGAATCTACACCCGGAGAAGCAGAACGACTTAATTAGATTACTTCGCGAATATCATGCAGGTAGTGTAATAATTGCCACCCACTCCGTTGAATTGATGAATAACGTTAATGTAAGCCATATTATACATGTTCAGAAAGCAAAAAAAAGGCCTATTGTAAAATCAACAAATGAAAGAGCGTCTCTTGAAATAATCCGCTCTCAGATTGGCAGTAATTTTAATCTTATTGCTTCTTAATTTGAAAAATTTGGCCGGATCGTATTTACGGAAGGGACATCTGACTATTCGTATTTGACTGACCTTGCAAAAGCACTTGGGATATCAACTTCCGCATTCAATATTCCACTTCATGGATTCAGTGAGTATAAAAAAGCGATTCCGTTCCGAGAAGCTTATCGGCTTTTAATAGGGAGAGACATCAAATACACGATGTTGTTAGACAGGGATTACTATCCGGACGAATACCTGAAGAAAGTGCGAAAGGAATTGAAAAAAGTAGGTATCCGTCTTGTTCTTACACCGGGTAAAGAGATCCAAAATACTTTTCTTACACCCTCAACAATCAAGGCTATTATCCCTGAGGAAAAACAAGAAGATTGGCAGGAAACTTGGGAGAGGGTTTTTCAAAATGAGTATAATAATTGTTTAGGTAGTTTTCTCAAGTTACATGAGGAATTCTGTAATTCGCATAAAGATGCGAAGACAGTGATGACAGAGTTTAAACCTAAATTCGATAAAAATTGGAAAGATCCCCAAAAGCGATATCTATATATCGATGGGAAAAAAGCTTTGGGTTATCTACGTAAATTTTACCGAGACCATACGAAGGAAAACCTTAACCAGCAAATACTCGTTGAGGCCACAGTTCGTACAAACCGGCGTAGAGTAGAATCGTTTGTAAAAAAGGTGTTCGCTTCTTGATACAAAAATGAGTATTCTTTCTCTCGTCTCCCCGCTCTGCGCTAGAAAATAACCATCGTTCCGCACAAAAAATGTGCGTGTTTCATATAAAATAGGATGTGATATGTGTTTAGGAGGATGTGATTGACATCCGGGAGAACGTGATTGGTATTAGGGAGGACGTGATTTTGACTCTGAAAGCCGAAAAAACGCAAGATATGTCAACTGCCTTTCTTCGTGTTCAGCCGTCCATCGCAGGCGCCCGGCACGCGGGAGATTGCCGCATATCGACTAATCCTCGCTGGCGCGGCTCTCGCGTGCGAAATCGTGTAAGGTTATTCAAAATCGCACGTAGCGGTCGGCACGCGCCGACTGGCAGTCGGCGTGCCAGCGGTTAAGCACGGTTGTTTTGGCATTACTGACAGATGTTGCCGCACTGCCGGGGAAGGGTGGGGGAATTTTGCATTGCTAATTGCTAATCGATCATTTTGAATTCATTTTCCCTTCAAAGCCTTATCATAAATAGCCCTAACAAAGGGGTGCGCTTCGAGTTCCCGTCTTCTCTGCATCTCCGCGAGTGTCCTTTCTCCGCCGAGTTTGCCCAGAGCCTTCGCCGCATGGGCGCGGATCACCGGATCGTCGTTTTCCAACAGCGGGAAAATAACAGCGCGTGCCCCGGCAAGACTTAACTCGACCAAGGCCGAATCGGCGTCATCATCGCCGCGCATTTTTCCGCACATGCCGGTGAGCGCCCTCAACAAATGCAGCTGTGCGGGCATTTCGGCGTCCGGAATCCGCGAGACGACCTCGCCGAAAGCTTCTTCCGGCATTTTCGCAAGCCCGAACTGCGCCGCAAGCCTGACTATTAAATAATCGTCATCGAGAAAATCGATCATAGCCGGAATTCCGCGCGGATCGGCAAAACCCGCGAGCGCTTTCGCAACCATATAACGAACGGGCTGTTTCTTGTCGCGGCGATAGTCGATTATTCGCGGCACGGCGCGCGGGTCCGCGATTTTCCCCAGCGCGGAGATTACCGATATTCTCGTCTTTTTGCCCTTTAGCATCGGCAGAAGCGAATCCACGGCGCTCGTGTCCTTCATCTCGCCGAGAAAATAAATCGCATTGCCACGGCGGCGCGGTTCGTCTTTCTCGTGAAGTGCCGCGAACAGGCAGGGCAGCATCAGCTCCGGCTTTTCTTTACAGAATTTCTCGACAGTGCGGGTGCGAAGGCTGGATTTCGTCCCGAGTTGTTTCTCGCAGATATAGTCCGCGGCGACCTGTCCGGAATCGAGAAGCTCCTGAAAAGCCTCGTCAGCCTTGTCCTTCTCCGAGCCGACAGCCCACGCGCTGGCGTCGTTGAAAATATCCCCGATAGTCCGCCCCGCCGTGTCTATCTCCTCTTCGGCCAACTCTTCGGCAAGCTCTCTTACCGGGTCGGGAAACGGCTCTCCGCAAACGTCCAGACCGAACGCGACCTCGCCGGAAAGCCAGTAATAGTTGTCGTTTGCGTATTCCGGATCGGAGTAATGATCGTCGCCCTCGAGATCGAGAAATATGCCGATATTGCCGGTGCCGCGCGCCCCGCGAGAATAAGCCCAGTTCTTGGAGCCGTCGTTGCGCTTGCAGTATGTGTCTTTGCCGTTGCGATCGACAAAAAGCGCGAACGAATTTGTAAGAGCGCAGCCGTTGCCGCCGTCGATAACATAAATGTCGTTGCCCCGGTATTCCGAGAAAAAACCGACCGAATAATCGTGCGCGGCGCCCTGTCCCGGCCCCTGAGGCGAGACATAAATATCGTTGCCGGCGCGATCCACAAGCGCGCCTATCGAGAGATGGATGCCCGATCCTTGCGGATACCAGACCGATGTATAGACGTCGTTACCCGAATTATCGACGAGCAGGCCGAGCGAATACCAATAGCTCACCCCCTGGCTATAGACCCCCGCCGTGTATGTGTCGTTGCCGCCCTTGTCGAAAAGAAAGCCGATGCCGCCGGAGACATCGGGACGCCAGCCGATAGCGAACCCCTGGCCGAATGAATGATAATCGAATGGCGCGAGCGGCTCGTGCGAATATTTTCCGCCGCAATAATATTGATCGCAGCCGCGATGGTCGGCAAGATATCCGAAGCCTTTTGGCCCGGCGAAGGCCTGTGCGCTTACTGTTGAGCGATAGGCGTCCTCGCCGGAAAAATCGATCAGCGCGCCGATCCCGAAATTGCCCGCGCCCTGAACATAAACCCCACCTTGATAAATATCGTCTCCCGCGCGGTCGATCAATATTCCGGAGCCGAAAAGCCCCGCGCCCTGCGCGTAATGATCCGCCAGATAGACGTCGTTTCCGCAAAGATCGATCGACATCCCTACGCCGAAAACGCCCACCGCCCCCGTGAAAACCGAGCCGCGCGAGTCGTAAATATCGTCGCCGGAAATATCGATAACCACGCCGAATGGCGATTTGCCGATCACCCCCGCCGCATGTTCGCCGCGATAGAGATCGTTCCCGCCGGGGTCGATTATTATCGCCGCGCTCGGGAAAACATCCTCGCCGGGCGAGCCGATAATCGCCTTGCCCCATCGGGTCTGGATTGAAATCATCCCGCCTGGGATGCTGGAAAAGCTGTCCGACTCTATCTTTGCGACCGCATTCTCAAGCCCGATAGCCACAGCCGCGGTCATCAGGCCGAGTTCGGGCAGGTCGAATGCGGCCATCGTCCCATACAGCGAATCGAGGTGAATTTCGTCGGTCGTGTCGAAATCGTGGCCGAGAAGCTCCATGAAATAGTATTCGAGCGAGTCCGCAAGCGTGTCCTCGCCGTCGGTCCAGAACAGCGGGAGAAGCTGAAGCAGCGAGTCGAGCGAATTTTCGGAAACGGGGCCGATCATTTTTTGGCGATGCTCGAAAGCGATATCGAATGAGGCGAGAACGAACCGAAGCGCGGCGGTATATGGCGCGGGGAGATTTTCGCCGGTCGTGTCGGCACGGGCGATCTTTGCGATCCGCCTTTCGATCTTGCGGGATTTTTTTACTGAAATCTTCTCGTCGATAGAGCGGAACATCCACCCGACAAGCGCGGGCAAGTCGTCGCGATTCGCTATCGAAAGCGCTGTCCACGAGTCGATAGTGTCCGGCAGTTCGAGCGGGCGGTCGAGGAAATTTTCCACCAGCGGCAGGCGGAAAAGCGTGTCGGACGCCCACTTTTTCTCGAACTCGAGATCGAGGCGGGTCAGGCCGGAATAGTGCAGGGCGGTGTCCAGATACGCGGACGATACCGGGTCCAATGCGGGCGGGAACGTGTCCGGCGGGTCGTCGATGAAAGCCACAGCCGCCGAAACCGCAATCAGGATAATTAGTATTGGAAAGCAAAATCTCATGATCCTCCTAAATTTTCATAATAATGCCTAATAATATAGTAAAGGTCAAGTGAATAAAGCGCGAAATTTCAACGATTTGAGTTTTTCGCGCCATTTTTTGCCGATTTCGGTTGAAAAAACAGACTTAGATTTCGGAAATATAGACTAT
>DAOWNU010000093.1 GCA_030642425.1 bacterium
CGATATCTAGCCACCATTGTTCGATATAGTAGCCGCGAATTGTATCGCCCGAAGTAATGGTTCCAGATGGCGGACTGGAAGAATAATGTCGATGTGTCGGGCCGGATGCGCTGCTTATCGAGTTGTAGTTATAAAGATGGGAGCTTCCGTCGGCGACCCATACGGAATAAGGGCTGCCGTCCCAGATATTATGCGGCGAGCCATCGACAGTAACCGTGGCGTAATTCGAACCGGTCATCGCCGAACCGATAGATGTGATCGCCTCGAAAACCATCATGTATTGCGTATTGAAATATGCGGTCAGTGTTATCGAACTCGATAGGGCGGTGATATTGTGTGTCATCGCGAGGCCGTCCGACCAGGAAGACCATACATAACGCTCCATGCCGGAATACTGGGGCGAAGTTGTGCCTATCGAGTGCACGGTTCCCGGTATCCAGCAGAACTGAGCCGGGGAAGTGTATGTTACGCCATCGACAATTACATCTAAACCGGCAGGACTCGTTGTAATAGTCGTGATAGGCAGATTGTATGTGCTGTATGTTCCCGATGAACCGTTATTGCCATTAAAGTAGCCCGAACCACCAGTGCCGCCTGTAACGCTTACCGAAGGTGAAATAGTATGGCTTCCGGCAAGGCATGAGCTATAGATAAATTTTATTCGACCGCCGCCGCCGCCTGCGCCGCCCTTCGAAAAACCGTGGCATACGCCGTAACCGGGATCGGGAATTCCAGAAGCGCCGCCGGTTCCGCCTCTTGCTTGAAGCACTCCTGTGAGCGTAACAACCCCGCCCGCCAATAGTGAGATGCCCCCGCCGGAGCCGCCTGAACCGCCACCTGCAGCGCCGCCCGAGGCGTCGAATACTTCGTATAAATCGAAGCAGCAGCCATTATACCCACTACAGGAGCAATCGTATGTATCATCGTCCGATTCGCCCGCGCCGTCGCCGCCGTCGCCGCCGGTTTCGCCATTGGCATATATTTGTCCGCTTACAGTCAGATTGCCGTAGGATTTGAGAGTAACTTTACCCGCTCCATAGCCGCCATTGCCGCCGTCGCGGCCGTTCGACCAGCCGCCTCCACCGCCACCGGCGCCTCCGCCGCCTGAACCCCAATCGACATTCCAGTCGGAAGTAGTTCCATAGGTCGAACCGGCGCTTCCCCCGCTTGCCCGTCCACCGCCGGATGCCCCGGAGAAACCGGCTCCCGCGGCACTATATGCGCCATAGCCGCCGCTGCCGCCGTATGATCCTCCTCCGCCACCGCTTCCGCCGCCACCGCCGCCGTTGTGGCCATCGTCTCCACCGATACAAATAAATCCACAATCCAGAGTTTCACATCCGCCGGTGCCGCCGGAAGAACCGGCGTTTCCGCCGCCGGTTCCCGAAGCGGAGCCGCCTCCCGTGCCGCCGTAGCCGCCGTGGCACGAACCTTCGCTGCCGTATGCATAACCACCACCGGTTCCGCCGTAGCCGCCGGATTCGCCCGAGGAGTTGGCGTTTATCGTGCCGTAGATATTGATCGTGTTGGCTTCGACCGAGAAGAACTTGCACACCGGCGCTACTGTGGCGGTTACGCCCGAATTTATCTGGAACGTTCCGATATTGATATGATTGCCGCCGACATTTGTGTTCGAAGAGATGGTCCAATTGGCGCCGCCGTGGTTGGTTGTGCCGCAATCCACGCCGGTGTAATCGACAGTGAGATATGGTCGATAGCTTGAATAGTAGAAACCATACCAATAGACATAGTAAGTATCGGAGCCGTTCGTGTCGTGGACACCCGTGCCGAACCAATCGGAAGTCAGCAGGGCTTCCATCCTGGTGTAAGCCGCGGAATTGAGCGAATATGTTTTCCAGCCCGTCGGTTCGCTGCTGGTCCAGGCCTGATATAGAAACTGCGTTCCGGAGGTGCATGAATTGCGATACGCAGTGCAATTCCATGTGCGCTGGGTCATGTTCCGCAATTCCCAATAAGGCCAATTGCGCTCGTAGCAATATGCCGACCAGCTTATCGAGTTGATATCCGAGCCGTCGGGAATGGCCGCCGTGCTAAAAAACATCCAGCCGAGATTTGTATTACTACCCTTGGCCCAAACATAATCGCCGCATACCGAATAACCGCAATAGCACGAAGTTCCCGAAGAATATCCAGACGATGTGCCGTCGGCGGGAATTGAATAAATATAGCAGGTTACTATCGGGTCGATCACGACGGGGAAAATCCTGTCCGGATCGGAAAGCCAATCGAAGGGGACGAGCGTCGATAGAACGAACCTGTCCTCGACGCGCTCGATACTGAAATCGCCAAGGGTGTCCTCGACAACAATGCCGTCGAACGGGCCTTTCGGGCCTTCCTCGTGATGTATCACCCTCTCGTGAACCTCGCGGATATGTGGCAGGGGAATCTCATAAAGGACTTCGCCGAATATGCCGACAATCCTCAATATTTTCCCCGCGCCGAGACACGAGGCCTCGACAATAACCGGCCTGCAGCCCTCCGGAAGGAACAATTCCTGCTCGATAGCGAGGAATTTGCCACCGTCCCGGAAAGACCGCCAGCGTTCGGGCAGCTCTTCGAGCATAAGGTCGTGCTCGATCCCCGTCCAGGTCAGGTCGATCTTCTCTTTTATTAGCGGGGAAATATCGAAAACAAGTTCGCCGTCTTCGAGGCCGCCGGTTCTGGCGGGAATGGCCTGCGAGAAAAGAACGTCGTCCTCATCGCCCAAAATACGGAGCCTGTTGAAATAGCCGATCTCCAGCTTGCAGCCGGGCTTTGAGATTGTGTATAGCTGCCGGTTATCCTTTGGAAAACGCGTGGCGAAGATATTTTTCGAAGACGACAGGACATCGCCATCGTCTTCGAACTCTGTGGAAATGTCCTGCCATAGGCCGTCTTTGTCGCGGAAATGTATCGGGCCGCCGCAAAGGACTGCGGAATAATCGCCTTCGACCGTGGAGAATGTTTTCGATGTCGCGTCCCGAAGCTGGAGCAGTTCGTTTGCGGGGTAGAATTTCTCGAACATCCCGCCCTTTTGCCACTCGATGCCGGCGCCGTCCGAAGGCTCCGGTATCGGCGGATAAGTCAATTTTTGGCGGGGCTGCCTTTCGAGAGCGAGGGCTTCTTTCTCCGATTCGGTGAGCGTGGCCGATGGCTCGCAGATTTCCGGCTGCCGGGCATCGCCGATTGGATCGAAGGCCGGGTTTAGTTTCAGGATGCTATCGGATGGGCAATCGGGACAGTCCCCCGGCGGGCGTTTGCCGATAGGAATATCTCCTAAAAGCGAAAAGACAATAATAGCGAGTATTAAAACAACACTTGCACATTTATTCATAAGAAACCTCCCGAAAGGAAAAAAACATCAATGTCTTTATATAAAATAGAATAATATAAATGATAAACAAGAAAAAAGAAAAGTAAATTTCTAAGATGCGCAGATCGGTTTGGCTGCAAATAATCAATTATAACCGCTGAAAACGTTGGAATTAAGTGTTTTGTGAAGGTTTTTAAAAGGGCTTGAGCTGTGCGCGGCACAATAAAACCGCAGATTTGCATTTTTGGCAGCGCTCTTGCAGAAAAGGACTTGCGCGAGCGAGTATTACTACTTATAATATAAGTTCGTTTTTTGATGACAAATGACCGACAGGTCATACAACCCGATTGGAGGAGTGAAAATGGTTCCTGAAAACCTAAAATTCACGAAAGAACACGAGTGGGTCGGTGTCGATGGTGAAATTGCAACTATGGGTATCTCGGATTATGCCCAGGGCGAACTCGGCGACGTCGTTTTTGTCGAAATGCCCGTTGTCGGGGACATAGTTGCCCAGTTCGACTCGATAGGAACTATCGAGGCCGTGAAATCGGTCAGCGATTTTTTCGCCCCGGTTTCCGGCGAAATAGTCGAGGTCAACACTGCCCTGGAGGAAACCCCGGAAATCGTAAATAAGGAGCCTTACGGCGGCGGATGGTTCGTCAAAATAAAGCTCTCCGAACCTTCGGGCTTGGACAATCTTATCTCCCCCGAAGAATACAACAAAATCATAGCTTAGGAGCGAAATGGGGTTTATTCCGAATACTCCCGAAGACAGGAAGGCTATGCTCGCGGCGATGGGCTATGCTTCTTTCGAGGAGCTTCTGCAAAAGGCCGTGCCGAAAGAGCTTCTCTGCGCCGCAAAGATAGACATGCCCGGGCCTCTTAGCGAGATGGAGGCCCTTACGGAGGCGTTCGCACTGTCTTCTTCGAATGCGGACACCAATTCCTATGTTAGTTTTCTCGGCGCGGGGGCCTACGACCATTATATCCCGGCAGCGGTGGGCGCGATAGCATCCCGTCCGGAGTTCGCGACCGCCTATACGCCGTATCAGGCGGAGGTTTCACAGGGGACGCTGCAGGCCATTTTCGAGTTCCAGTCGCTTATCGCCATGCTCACCAGCATGGATGTCGCAAACGCCAGCATGTATGACGGCCCAACCGCTCTGGCCGAGGCCGTGCTTATGGCGGTCGGAGAGAAGAAGCGCAACAGAATTCTAATCCCGGAGCTTCTGAATCCGCATTACCGGCAGGTTTTGAGAACTTACACACGTCCAACCGGTATCGAGCTGGTCGAAATTCCTTCGGTTGGCGGCCTGACCGATATCGAGAAACTGAAGTCTCTCGCCGACGATACGGTCGCCGCGGTTATTCTCCAGAACCCGAATTTCCTCGGATATGTCGAGGACGGTTTCGCGTTCAAGCGGGCCGTCGAGGATTCCGGCGCGGTGTTTATCGCGGTAGTCGATCCGCTCTCTCTCGGCATCTTGACCCCGCCGGGCGAATACGGCGCGGAGATCGCGCTCGGAGAAGGCCAGCCGCTGGGCATTCCGATAGGTTTCGGCGGGCCGTATCTGGGCTTTTTCGCGGCTCGCGAGAAACATGTGCGTAAAATGCCGGGACGCCTTATCGGCGCCTCGACCGACGACAAGGGCACGCGCGGTTTCGTGATGACGCTCCAGACACGCGAACAGCATATCCGCAGGGAAAAGGCCACCAGCAATATATGCACAAATCAGGCGCTGTGTGCTTTGGCCTCCACAGTCTATCTCTCGATGCTCGGCGAGAACGGCTTCAAAAAGATCGCCGGACTGTGTTTTCATAAAGCGCATTATCTGGCCAAAAGGCTCGCCGAAGTGAAGGGCGTGCAGCTTCTAAACGACGCCCCATTTTTCCGCGAGTTCGCGATAAGGCTTTCTGAACCGACCGACAGGATGCTCGAGGATATGTCCGCCAATGGTTATCTTGCGGGGGTTCCACTGAAAAGATTCTATCCCGAAAGAGAAAACGATTTGCTCATCGCGGTTACCGAAAAACGCTCGAAAACCGAGATGGATCAATTCGTAGAAACGCTCGACGAGGTGTTAAATGCTTAATAAAAAAATGAAGAGAAGAGAAAGATTGAAAAACTCAGTCTCTCTTTCGATTGTTATGCTAATTGTGCTGGGCCTGCTTTCCGGATGCGGCGGCGGCAAGGCGCTCATGACGAACAAATGGTCGATAGAGCCGGTTGTGAAGGCATCTCCAACCATTATGGGCCTTATCGAAGACGCCGGCACGAGCAGGGATTGGCCCAACGCCCACACTATCACGATATTCGAGACCGACTCGACCTATTTCTATCCGAACGGCAATCAGGTGTCGTGCATGTATTCGCTGGAAAAACTGCTCACGATGAAATCTACAAAGGAATACAGCACTATCCCGCTCGCTTACGACAGCCAGCAGATGACTGTAACGATCTTCTATATCAGGGTGATTTACCCCGATTCAACCGTTGTAACGGTTACGGACGAAGATATCACCGATGAAACGCTCGAGGCCTATGCGGCGATGGATATCTATTGGTCGAATCTTCGCCAAAAGGTAATCCACATGCCGGAACTCGAAGTCGGATGCGGGATCGAATTCGCTATCAAGTTCGAGACGATCCAGCCCATGATCGAGGGCCTGATGGACTATCGCGCCGGATTCCAGGGCACGGAGCCGAATCTTCATTCCGAGGCGACACTCGTCGTTCCGGCATCGGAGAATATCACATGGAAGGTTTTCAGCGACCCCGACGGCAGAATAAAGTTTCAGGAAAAAGTTATCGACGACTCGCTTCACGTCCTGCGCTGGGTCGGAGACAGCCTGCCCATGGCGATAACCGAAGACGGCATGCCTTCTATAAGTGAGTTTCTCACCAAGGTTCTCGCTTCGAATACAAATTGGGAAGATTTTTCGAGAAGAACCTATGAGCTTTCCGCCCCGAATATGGTGGCCGACGACGCTATCCGCGAGATGGTCGCCGAGCTGACAAAAGACGCCGGAACCGGACTCGACAGCATCCGCGCGATAGCATATTATACTTCGCAGGTTATTCGATATATCGGCCTGTCGCTGGGCGCGAAAGAGGGGATCACGCCGCACGATGTCCGCGAAACATTCGAGGCCCAGTGCGGGGTGTGCAAGGACAAATCCGCCCTGCTCGCGGTCATGTTTCAGGAGGCGGGTTTCGAGGCCTATGTCGCGCTGTCGAATCCTTCGGATCACGTTTTCAAGGAGATAGCCGCAAATCAATTCAACCACATGATCGTTGTGGCATACGACCACAGCGGAAACGAATACTGGATAGACCCGACCGACGCCCTCTGCATGGACATGCTTCCGGCGTATCACATGCGGAAGGCCGCCATTATTTGCTCGCCGGAGGGGAACGATCTTATGTATCATCCGGTTCTGCCGCCGGAAACTCAGGCCGGGACTATCACGGCGGAGAGCGACATATTTCCGAACGGAACGTATAAAAGCACGGTAAATATCGCCGGCGTGGGCTTTTACGATCAGATACTCAGAATAATCTTTCAGCAAATGGAGCCGACACAGCAGCGGCGTTTCTGGACTCAGATGATCAAATCACAGGTGCATCCATCGGCAATAATTACGGATTTCAAAGTCGGCCCCGAACCTATCGACGATCTCTGGGAGCATGTTACGGTCTGTATCGAGTATGAGATACCGGACTATGCAATAGTGGCGGGCGATTACCTGCTGGTGAAATCGCCGCTCTCGACCTATGCTTTCGATATTATGGGACTCGTTTTGAGCCAGACGACAACGCTCTCCGAACGCGATTTTCCGCTCAATATCCAGTTCACGATAGGCAGTATCCTGAAAGAGACGATCTCGCTCCCCGGAGGATACGAGGCAAAATCGCTCCCGGAAAAGATAAATATCGACGGCGGCCCCGCGTCCTTCACAATGGATTACAGCCTCGACGATAATATTGTAACCTACGAATCGTCGTTCATGGTTAAGCAGCCGAGGATATCCGCCGAGGATTATCCCGAATATCGAAAAACTGTCAAAAAGATGGGGAGCGCCGGAC
>DAOWNU010000102.1 GCA_030642425.1 bacterium
AAACCGAATCGAGACCACGCAAAACCGCGTCAAAACCCCGGAAGACTGAGTCGAGACCCCGCAAAACCGAATCGAGAGCATTGAATACCGAATCGAGAGGGCATCAAACTGGAAATAAGTTATTAAAGAGCAATGAGTTACAACGATTTGGGTTAAATTCCCCAACTTCTCTTCCCTACGATGCTCTGCGTCAACATATCACCCCTTTCGACGCCGAGCGGCTACCCCAACAAGAAAACATTTTTTATCCAGAAGTCAATGGATTTTTCATTTTATTTCAAATACACGACACGTTTCGTAATATCCTTATCCCCGGATTTAACCCGCACGAGATATATTCCGGAGCCGAGGGATTTATCGGGCGACCACGTAATTTCGTAGGGGAGGGTCTGAGACCCTCCCGTTTCCATATCACGATTACCATTATTCGGCGACGGGCGGGTCTGAGACCGCGCCCCTACGGGAATTTCATAAACTAATCTCCCGTTCACATCGAATATCTCAATCTCCGCGCACTCCGGCGCGGAGATGGAAACCGCCGAATTGAATGGATTGGGTTTCATGGTCATACTAAACTCGACCGGTAAATGTCCATCGTCCGGTATTCCTTCATAAACAAATCCGGCGGGTTCGGCGGCGGAAAATTCGCCGAATGGATCGCCCGGTTCGGCCTGAGCCTGAGCCAGAGCCGCAAAAAGGTAACTACCGCGCAATTCGGACCTGAGTATGCTCCCGTCGTAACTCAATCCCGACGTATTGATCAGAAGCGCAATCGGGACATCTACGACGCCGTCGCAGACTATATCCACTCCGCACGTATCAGAAATCTGGTAGGTCGTGTCCTGACGCAGCGCATAAACCCAGCAACTATCGATCTCGATAGATGTCTCAACATGCAATAATATCGAATCGGGAAAACTCGACGTATCGACATTAAACACGGTTATAACCGGCATCTCGAACGGCCTCCTCGACCCTGATTCCCATTCGATCAGTGCCGAAAGGACGCCGTCACCGCCTGCGGGAAGCGGATCTGTATGTCCGATACCGTCGCCGTTGTCGTCGAGCATCGGAATCTGATACGAATCGCCCAGGATAATTCCAATAACGTCGGCGGCGAAATTGAACGCTTCCATGAAACTATTTCCAATAGCAAGCTTGTTGAAGACTAGATGCGGGAAGAATATGCCTCCGATAAACCACGACGCCAAACTCGAATCCGTGGAAGTCATAATAATTCTTCCGGGCGCAGAGAGTTCGTCGATGAACGAGCCGGATTTCCCGGCGTTGTATATAAAGAATATGCTGTCCGTACCGGCCGCCGCCGAATATGAGTCGAACAGGTCGTTTAATTCGGTCGAGCTGAGGCCGCTCGGCGGGAACCACGTCGCGTAGTTGTCCACGCCGCCAAGCCCGGTGAAGAAGACGTATAGTTTCGTCGTCGGTCCGGCGAGCGATGGCGCCCAGGTCTCGAAAGCGTTTTCCAGATTGGCCTCGCTGCAGAGGCCGTCTACATCGTTGGTGCTGTTCAGGTCGATGTCCCAGGTGTCGTCGATGTGCAGGACATAGATGTCGTCGTAGTCGAAACCGTTATCGAGGCAGACCATATAAGCCCTTCCGAGGGCGCAGGTATGCCATATAGCCGCCGAGTTATTGACGAGAATTGCGAGGGCGTCGGACGTCGGCGGTGTATATGCCGAGTCGTATTCGTCGGCGCCGATGTCCCAGCCGCCGGATAGCGGCCGGATGTCGCCGTCGTAGTCCGTAGAATCGGGATATACTATCTCGTCGTAGGTGGGCATATAGACAGCGCCGAATCCCGCGTTTATGCAAGGGGATGACGCGGACAGATGACAGAGTGTGTCGGCGAATAGCGGGTCGGCAAATATATTCCCCGGGCCGAATGAAACGGTTGCAGAACCCGCCGTTATCACGTCGATACTGTCGATATTACAACAAGCCACACAAAGCGAACACCCGCTGTCAACATATATTTCGCCGCCGGATGTGCCGTCGTTCACGACAATACAATTGAAGATTCCCTGTTTATCGTTACCAAAGTATATTCCCCGGCCGTTTGCAGCCATATTATCTACGATAGTATTGCCGTAGAAAAACGGCCAGGGCGACAAACAATAAACACCTCCGCCGTCTCCAGTGGCTGTGTTATCCGTAATAATATTATTGGCTATTACTCCTTCCTCATCCTCGGTCAAGTATATACCTGCGCCTTTTTCAGCAATATTCCCAGAAATACGGTTTGCGGTTATAACAGCGCCGCCCCAGTTCCATACGTGCGTAAAAATACCTCCGCCGTGCCCGGCTTCATTGCCCGTTATTATATTATTTGTTATTGTTACAGTTCCCCTCATACACACGCAATAAATACCTCCGCCGCCCGATCTATGATCGCCTGTATTTGTATAATTATTCGTGATAACGTTATCATAGACGTATAAATCATCCCCCCAAATATAGATACCGCCACCACCATCCAAACCTGACCCTATTACGGAATTTTCGTAAATTTGATTATTGAATATATAACCGCCGCCATGATGGTGGATTCCCCCACCAAGATTCCCGAAAATAGCGTTATCGCAGATACTGGTAGTATCGCAACTCATCGGATCGTAATTAATCCCTCTTCCTGCATTATCGCAAATCGTATTACCGTAAATACTCATAAGGCAACCGACAATATCGTTATCAACCCCGTTTTCCGAATTATCGCTAATCGTGTTACCGCTGATATGGACAGGGCCTCCCGAACGAGCATGAATACCGTCTGCATCATTTCCCGTAATGCTGTTGTTCGTTATATTCGAGGCACCATTTGAACTCCAAATCCCATAACCCGAATTCTCAGTTATCGTATTATCCGAAATGTCGAGGTCGCCGCTGCAGTAAATACCGTTGCCCGTATTATTATCAATTATATTATCCGAAATGGTCGAGTAAGAGCTTGTGCAGTAAATCCCGTCGTCGTAATTATCTATTATCGAATTATCGGCTATTAACGGGTCGGAATAATTGGCGTAAATCCCCCCGCCGCAGTTATTCGCTAAATTGTTCCTTATTGTGCAGTGGCTTATCGTTGGGTTCGAATTGTCGCAATATACCCCGCCACCGCAGCTATCCTCATACGAAAAGCCGTAGGCCTGCCCGTAAGCTATCTCGCAATAGACCAGACTGCAAGCATCGGACGCATTGTAAAACCTGATGCCGTTCCATCCCGGCGACCAAAAAGTCGTATCGGACGGGAAAAAGGTTATCGGTGCCATTAAGGTTCCTAACGCCTTAAGAACCGCACCGGTATCGACGCTAAACGCGTAATGAAACGTGAAAATTACCTCGCAACCGGAGTCGATTATCAATGTGCCACCCGTTGGCACGAAGATTTCGCTGTCGACATAGTATGGCGAACCGCTCGCATCCCATACACCTGAAACCGGCCCGGAAACCCAGGTTTGCGATAAACACGCGCCAGTCAACGCAATTAACAAACAAGCAAAAAATATCGTCCTTTTCATCTTTGCCTCCAGTTTTAATTCTAATAATATTATAATAAGGATAAAAGGCGTTTTAGTCAAGTGCGGTGGAGATCGAAATCGATAAAAGGCGCTTTAAGAAGGCTTTCTCTTTCTCGTGTCTATGCTCTGCGTAGGCACGTATAGCTACGGCGCTCTGCGTCGATTCTATTTATATCTATTATCAATATACTCCAATTCCTATAACAGGCAAGAGATATTTTGTCGCCCCAAATCCTTATGACTTGCAAAATTGCCGTTTGTCGATATAATCTAAACCGATATCAACTTCTCATAGAAGGACTTTTTACTAATATGAAACCGCTTTTCTTGATTATTTCGTTATTATCCGTGTCGATTTCAATCCACGCAGGGGCGCCGGACCCGCACGTGCTGGCGATGCTCGGCCATCCGGCATTCGAGAGCGAAGGCGGCCTTCAATCCGATTTCGTCCAAAACAATTTCTCGATACACGAAGGGCGTGTCGATTTGATTATCTCGCACGAACCGGGATGGGCCGCGCCGGGATATGCGCGAATCGAGTCCGACCGGTGGGGTTATGCCGTCCTGAATATTCCGCTCTCGCGGCTCGGTGCTCTTGTCGATGACCCGGACGTTATTTGGGTCGAGGCCTCCAGCCGTTGCGACCCGACCTGCAATATCAGCGTGCCCGAAACCGGCGCGCCGGAAATCTGGACCTCCCCCGAAGGCGGCGGCGGCGAGGGCGTTATTGTGGGCGTGCTCGACACCGGAATCGATTGGGGACACCCCGATTTCGCGGATACTTATGGCGACAACCGGATTATCGCAATCTGGGACATGACCGAAGATGGCGCGGTTTTCCCGCCGGAGTTCGGCTACGGCACGCTTTGGGACAATATCGACATTTCGGACGGGCTTTGTACACAGGAGGATTTTTACGGCCACGGCACACATGTCACGGGCACCGCGGCGGGCAGCGACTCGATATACACGGGCATGGCTCCCGGCGCGGATATTCTGGTCGCGAAGGCCGGAAACTATTATTTCTACAGCCACGACATCGCCAACGGCTTTATCTGGCTGACCGATTTTTCGGAAAATCTCGGCCAGCCGATAGTGGTGAACATGTCTCTCGGCGGGAGCTACGGCCCCCACGACGGCAGCCTGCTTTACGAGCGGGTTATGGGCGCGCACACCGGCCCTGGAAAACTGCTCTGTATCTCGGCGGGGAACTCCAACAACAACGGCAGGCATTACCAATTCGATATCACGCCCGCTCTTGGCGACACACTGCGTATCGAGGTCGCCCCATATTATGCGCCGGGGGCTTTCAACGACTACCTGTTCGTCTCGGGATGGTATTCCGGGGACGACTCGCTGGCCGTCAATATCCGCTCGCCGCACGGCCGCACTTACGGCCCCATTCATCCGGGCGACGACATCGTTTTCGGCTCCGACGGCGACGGCATGGTCTGGCTGGATAACGCTTCCGCCGGACCCGCCCCCAACGGCGACCATTGTTTCACCTTCATTATTGTCGATGCCGATCCCGACGAGCCGCCGGCTTCGGGCGAGTGGAGCATAATCTACTCCGGCGAGGGAACCGTGCACGGCTGGCTTTACGGCGCGGCGCTGTCCGCGTATTTCTACGAGGACGACATAACAAATTCGCACATACTCGGCCCGCCGGGGACGACGCCGGAGGCGATAACTGTCGCCAGTTATGCCACGAAAAACGAGTGGGTCAACGCCTACGGGGACACTTCGAGGCGAAGCTGGATCGATCTCGGGGAGATTTCGAGTTTTTCAAGCCCCGGGCCTTCGCGGACCGGCAACCAAAAACCGGATATCGCCGCACCCGGCCAATTGATAGCCGCCGCAAAATCCGTGAGCGGGGATTTTTCCTCGTGGTGGTGCACTTTCGACAACAACCACACGAACATGCAGGGCACTTCGATGGCCGCGCCGCACGTCACGGGCGCGCTCGCTCTTCTTCTTCAGGCCGACCCTGCTCTCACGCCGGACATGGCGCGCGAAATTCTCAACTCGACCGCGGTAATCGACAGCTTTGTCGGAACTGCGCCGAACAACAGATGGGGCGGCGGGAAAATGGATATCGGCGCGGCGTTTGTCGCGCTGGAACCGACCGCGGCGAGGGCTTTGCCAATCGGGGAAACAATCTCCGACACGGCATATATCCTCGTTACAAAGTTCTTCGTGGCGAGTGTGCCGGAGGATATTTCGGAAATCGCTATCGATGTCGAACTGCTTTCGGGCAACGGCATGTTGAAGCTCCGCTACGGCGAATCGCCCGGCTTTTCCGACAACGACACTTCTATAGTTTTAAGCGTCGGGCACAACGAACTTCTCCTCGACGCTTCCAGCACAGCGCCGCCGGAGCCGGGTGACCTTTATCTTCGCTTCGAATGCTACGCCCTTTCGTTGCCCTTCGACGTTACGTTGAATTTTTCTTCGGATTACGCGGGCAATCGGATAAACCGCGCGGAACAGACCGCATTGGACACTGTCGAAATCGCGTTCGGGCGCGAACCGGCCTTGCTGGCCGGTGATATTTCCCACTGGACAATAACCGCCGAGGCGGAGACTATCGCGATAATCTTCGCCGAACTCGACAGCAACCTGCTCACACTGGCGCTTGCCGATGAGATCGAAGTCGGGAGCGAGGTGAAGGTTTATTACCGGGGCATCCCGGAGCTTTTCGACAGCGGTTTCGAGATGGTCGAAACACTCTGGCCGATAATCGAAGGCAGCATCTACCACGATGTCGTCTGGGCGGACACGGTCTGGCCCTATTATATCGGCAGCTGCTCGATAAAGCCCAGCGGCAGCCTGACAATAATGCCGGGCGTCCGTGTTTTCGGGCTTAACTGGATGAGCAAGCTCTATATCGACGGCGAAATGCAAATACTCGGCTCGCCGGAAAGGCCTGTGATTTTCGATGTCCGGGAGGGCTGGGGCAATTGGGGCGGGATCGAAATATCGAATTGGCGCTCGCCGCGGGAGATGTTCAACGTCCAAATAAACAACGCCGAGATAGGCATTCGCCTCAAAAAGCACTACCTTAACGCGGTTGGGCTGGACATTCGCAACGCCACAACCGGGATTATTCTGGAGAATTACGCCGACCTGACCGTGCGGAATCTGGTCATCTCCGGTGTCAACAGCGCCGACGCCGAGCCGACCGAGCTTGCCGGGATTTGGGCGATAAAGGGCGGCGAGATCGACATTATCAACGCCACGTTCGACAGCATCTACTACGCCGCGATCTCGGTGGACACGGTGGAAAGCC
>DAOWNU010000384.1 GCA_030642425.1 bacterium
ATTTTTGTAGAAACCGCATGTTTGATTCACTCGATCAACTTGAAAACGCGCTTGTTTCAGAATGGCATTTGCTCACACAATCGATACTATCAAATCTATGCCGATGTCTATATTTGTAATGTCACATTGTGAATTTGGTATAATAGGACCTCACGCAACCCCGCCGAAGAAATGTTAAAAAAAACCGCACTATCAATCCCCTCGCTAACAACACGGGCGGTCGTAATGCCACAACAATCATGCTTAATCGCTGGCAGCCGATCTACGGGTCTTGGACATCGCAATGACATATTTCATTATTACTCTCCGTCGCAAAGTATTTACTCGTTTTTCCGCAATTTCAATATAACATTTCGCATAATCAATTGTAATCCAATGAGTTATATTTATTTTAAAAAAGGCCTTGACTTCTCGATTTTAATAGGTATTATGATACCAGATTGCCAGTATAGGCAGGAAAGAAATGAAATGAAAAATATAATTAATATCTCAGAGGCAGCCGTTATCGCAATCCACGCGATGTTCTTTATAAGCACGTCGCCTGAGAAGCAATTATCGGTTAAAGAAATTGCGGCGCGGATGGGCGCTTCGAGCAACCACCTCTCGAAAGTGTTGCAGCTACTCGCCAAAAAAGGACTCGTGAAATCGGTTCGCGGACCTTCGGGAGGCTATTCTCTCGGGAGATCCGCAGAAAAAATAACGCTGAAAGATATATACGAGGTCATCGAAGGGACGCTCGTCCATTCGGAATGTCTTTTTCCGAAACCGATTTGTGGGAGAGAAGAATGTATTTTTGGCGACATGATTCCCTTTATCAATGAAAAAGTAATCGAGACACTAACGAATACGAAACTTTCACAACTCAAGTAGAAGGAGGCCAATAATGGCTAACGAACCGCTCAAGATGTTTTGTTATCAATGTTCACAGACCGCGCACGGGACAGGCTGCACGGTAAGCGGAGTTTGCGGAAAGGTCCCGACTGTCGCGAAATTGCAGGACAATCTGCTGCTCGCCGCGAAAGGGATGTCCGCATATCTCTACCACGCCCGCGAGCTGGGCCACACGGACAGTGAAATCGACGCTTTTCTCGAACGGGCGTTTTACGCCTCGTTCACGAACGTCAATTTCGACGCGGGTAATCTGGTGAAGATGGCGCTCGAAGCGGGCGAGATGAACGTCCGCACGATGAGGATGCTCAAAAAAGCGCATATCGAGGCCTACGGCGAGCCTGTCCCGACCGAAGTCCAGACCGGCACGACCAAAGGCCGCGGCATACTCGTTACCGGCCACAGTCTCAAGGCGCTCGAAGAGCTGCTCAAACAGACCGAGGGCACCGGAATCAATGTCTATACGCACTCCGAGATGCTTCCAGCGCACGGCTATCCGGGACTCAAAAAATACAAGCATCTCGTCGGCAACCTCGGCAAGGCGTGGTTCGACCAAAAGCAGCTTTTCGCGAAATATCCCGTGGCAATCCTCGTGACGTCGAACTGTATAATGCCGCCGAAAGACGAATATATCGACCGGATGTTCACCACCGGCCCGGTGCGGATGCCCGGAGTGAAACATATCGACGGCTACGATTATAGCGAACTTATCGAGAAGGCCAAATCGCTGCCCGAGCTTCCCGAAGAGCAAGGCGAACACACATTGACAACCGGCTTTTCCGCAAATGTCGTTCTCTCGCTCGCCGATAAAATCAAGGAGCTCGTCGAGGCCGGAAAGATAAAGCACTTCTTCCTCGTCGGCGGCTGCGATGCGCCGCACAAGAAATCGACATACTATCGCGAATTCGTCCAGAAACTGCCGAAAGACACGATAATCCTGACTCTCGCCTGCGGCAAATTCCGTTTCAACGACCTCGATCTCGGCGACATCGACGGTATCCCGCGCCTTATCGACCTCGGCCAGTGCAACGACTCTATAGAAGCTGTGGATATCGCGGTCGCGCTGGCGGGACTGTTCGGAGTCGGTGTCAACGACCTGCCGCTCTCGCTGAACATAAGCTGGATGGAGCAAAAAGCGGTTATTATATTCTGGAGCCTGCTCTCGCTTGGCATTCAGGGCATAACACTCGGGCCGATACTGCCGGCGTGGGTAAATGACGACATCCTGAAAGTGCTCGTCGATAATTACGACGTTCATCTAATCGGCGACCCGGAAGAGGACATCGCCCGGATGATGGGATAAGGAGAGAAATCGTGGATTGGGAAAAGAAAAAGGAGACGTTCGATGTCTTCGACGTCCGGAATCTGACAGGAAATTTCCTGCCGGCTATTCTGAAAAAGGCGCGCGAAATAAGGCCCGGAGATGGCATCTGCATTATCCAGAGTTTCGAGCCGATTCCGCTCTATTCGACAATGGAGGAACTCGGATTCGAGCATCTCACGGAGAAGACTGCGGACAGCGAATATCGCGCCTATTTCTACCGAAAAGAAGTCAAGGAGCCTTCGTTCCCCGGCGGGTTGGACCTCCCCCTGAAACCGACGGCGATGGTCAATTTCAAGTCCGTCGATAGTGAGCTGGCGGAAATAGCGGTTAATTTCTGGGGATATACCTGGGATAAAAAGCAACCCGCTATCGATATGAAAACGAAGCTGCTGCTGTCGCTGTCCAATGCGGTCGGCGCCGGGCGGTTTCGGCAGGCCACGCGCGAACTGGTGAAGGCCTACGCACTCGGAGCGACCGTTCCCGAACTGGACGAACTTTTCGCCCTTTTCGTCTGGAATCAGGGCTTTGGGGCGTTCGCCTCGGATATCGGTCCCTCGGCGCTTTTCGGGGC
>DAOWNU010000122.1 GCA_030642425.1 bacterium
CCAACCCGTAAGGTGAAAAAGTTTGCTCCCGAAGAGGGTGTAGTTCATATTAAGGCAACCTTTAACAATACAATCATTACCATTTCCGACACCAAAGGCAACGCGATAAGCTGGAGTTCTGGCGGTCGTATCGGTTTTACGGGCAGCAAGAAATCCACTCCTTATGCCGCACAGCTCGCGGCCCGTGAGGCGGCGGAAAAGGCTTCGGAAATGGGCATGAAAACGGTCGAAGTTCACACAAAAGGCCCCGGCAGCGGCAAGGAAGCCGCTTTGCGCGCCCTGGGTGCGACCGGATTGAGGATCAGCCGCGTGAAAGATATTACGCCCGTCGCATTTGGTGGATGCCGGGGGAAGAAACGCCGCCGAGTTTAGGAGGAATTTAGAATGGCAAGATATACTGGACCAGCATGCAGGCTTTGCCGCAGGGAAGGGGTAAAACTCTTTCTGAAGGGTGAAAGATGTCACTCCGAAACCTGTGCAATAACCAAAAGGGGAACCGAACCGCCCGGAAGCTATAAACAGGGCAGGCGGGTTCGCCGACCTTCGGATTATGCTATTCGTCTCCGCGAAAAACAGAAAATCCGCCGCATCTACGGAGTCCTGGAGAAGCAGTTCCGCCGCTATTTCGGAAGGGCGAACCGCATGAAGGGCGTAACCGGAACGAACCTTCTTCAGCTTCTCGAACTAAGGCTGGACAATATCGTCTATCGTCTCGGTTTTGCGCCTTCGAGGAGGGCCGCCAGACAACTGGTGAAACACCGGCATTTTTCTATCGACGACCGGATTACGGACATCCCGTCCTATCAAGTATCCCCCGGACAGATTATTCAGGTGCGCGAAAAAAGCAAAGACCTGGAGATAATTCACAACTCTTTAAGAAATATTGGCGATAACATATTGCCCTGGCTTAATCTGGAAAAGGCCAAACTTCAGGGCAAAATTATAAATGTGCCAACGAGGGAAGAAATACCTATCGAGGCTCAAGAGCAGTTCGTAGTCGAGTATTATTCCCGCTAAGTAAATAATATCAGGAGGCCCGAGAATGAAGTGGAAGAGCATGCAAATGCCAAAAGAGGTGGTAATGGACCCGACGAACGCCACGGACACATACGGCAGATTTATAATCGAGCCGCTGGAAATGGGTTATGGCGTCACGATTGGCAACGCACTTCGAAGGGTTATTCTTTCTTCTATGCAGGGCGCGGCCATCACAGCGATAAGAATCGAGGGCGTCCAGCACGAATTCACAACGATACCGGGCGTTTTCGAGGACATTACAGAAATAATACTGAACTTGAAGGGCGTTCGCTTCAAGGTCGAGGGTGATTATCCCAAAAAAATGTCTATTTCGGTCAAAAAAAAGGGTGAGGTTACGGCGAAGGATATCAAGGGCGACGCTTCTATCAATATTCTCAACAAGAAACACCATCTCGCCACGCTTACCGACGATATCGGGTTCGAAATCGAAATGGATCTCGGTGTCGGCAAGGGGTTCAATATTGCAGAGGAAAACAAAAAAGAGGATCACCCGGTCGGAACAATCGCAATAGACAGTATCTTCACACCAATTTTGAAGGTCGAATATCATACGGAACAGGCGCGGGTTGGACAGAAAACCGACTATGACCGCCTTATTTTCGAGGTTACCACCGACGGCAGTCTCATACCCGAAGAAGCGCTTGCAATGAGTTCGAAACTGCTTATGGACCATTTCGATCTATTCCTTTCGCCGGACACGGATGTTGACCGAATGGAAGATAGCGAAGTGGACGAAGAGGTTCTTAAGATACGCGAGCTTCTCAAGACGACGGTCGATGAACTCGAGCTTTCCGTTCGCTCGTCGAACTGTCTGCGCGCGGCCAATATCCGTATGCTCGAGGAACTCGTGAAGAGATCTGAGTCTGAAATGCTGCAATACCGCAACTTTGGCCGCAAATCACTTGCCGAGATCAACGAGGTTCTGGCAAAGCTCGGACTCTCTTTCGGAATGGACATCAGCAAGTATATGGATATGAGAGAAGGATAAACCATGAGACATAATAAAAAAGGTCGAAAGCTCGGTCGGAATTCGACCCATAAAAAGGCGATGATAAGAAATCTGGCGACGAGTCTTTTTCGCCACGGCAGCGTTCGCACCACGCTTCCGAAAGCAAAAGAAGTCCGCCCCTATGCTGAAAAGCTCGTTACCCGCGCAATCGACGCCACGCTCGCAGACAAGCGGCTGGTTATTAGACGCCTCAGCGACAGATCGGTCGCACACCATCTTTTCAACAAAATCGCACCCGAGATGAAAGACAGAAAAGGCGGCTATTTGCGCATTATCAAACTCGGTCCCCGACTTGGGGACGGCGCGGAGATGGCTGTTATCGAGTTCGTATCCGACATTGTGGAGAAAAAGCGAAAGGCCAAAGAGAAGAGGGCTGAGCGCAAGGAAAAACTCAAGGCCGAGGCTAAAGAAAAGGCCGAAGAAACCGAAAAGCTCGAAGAACCCGAAACTCCACACGAGCATGAAAAAACTCATATAAGGGACGAGCAAACGAAGGAACACCTTACACACGGCTCTAAAGCCGAAGGCTCTCGCAAATCGAGCAAACCGCCAACAAGCAGTGTTCTTAAACAGACCTCTCTGAACAGAGGCACATCGACACCGAAAACACCCCCACCCTCGAGTCAGGAAAAATAATGGCAACCTCAGGGCGGAGCAGATTGGGTGTCTTCGCCACCGTGTTTTTCGCCATTGTCGTTCTGGGGATCATCGCGGCTTTCTCTGTTTATTGGAGCACAATCTATTCTGTTTATTGGGCGGCCGTTACTAAGGAAGCCGATAAAAATGGGAATAAATCAGTAACAGAAGATACTTTATCGGGCGAATACGACGGAATGAACGACATGGTGAGCGGGGTTAGAAGACTCCGCTCTCTTCTTTTATCCCGATTTCCAGAGGGCGAAACCAAGCGATTCAATATTGTCTTCAACGATCTCGAATGGGCCGCAAGAAATAATCGCATAGACAGGGAAAAATTCGCCCGGCTGCCGGGTTTGCTTCGCACGGCCCTCGCCGACGGCGAGATCGATTTCCGGGAAAATGAATTCATTCTGGATAATATCGAAGCCTCGATAATCATAAACGACTAATCACAAACGGAAAGAACCAATATGAAAAAAGTGAAGACCGGCGTGATCGGCACGGGACATCTTGGGAATTATCACACGAAAATCCTGTCCGGATTGCGGGAAGCCGAACTTATAGGAATTTTTGATATCGATAGTGCCCGGATGGAGAAGATCGCCAATGACTACGGAACACACGCTTTTGCGAATATCGAGAAACTTCTCGAACGGTGCGATGCCGTAATAATCGCGTCTTCAACTGCAACCCACAGGGAAATTGCGGAAAGGGCGTTCGACGCCGGTTGTCACGTTCTTGTCGAAAAGCCAATCGCGGAAAACACTTCCGATGGCAGGAAGATGGTCGAGGCGGCGGAAAACGCCGGGCGAACGCTTATGGTGGGACATGTCGAACATTTCAATCCGGCATTCGAGGTCGCAGAGCCATACCTGAAAGACCTGCTCTTTGTCGAGGGGCACAGATTGACCATATACCGCGGACGCGGCGCGGATGTCTCGGTGCTGCACGATCTGCTGATCCACGATCTGGAACTGCTTCTGGCGGTTATCGGGGAAGAGGTTATCTCAATGGAGGCCTCCGGCAGCACGATACTTACCGACAAACCCGATATCGCCAATGTCCGTCTGAAATTCGCGGGCGGCTGTGTCGCCAATCTCACCGCGAGCCGTATTTCCCTGACCAATATGCGGAAAATGCGCTTTTTTATGAAGGGCGCTTATGTCGGCGTGGATTTCGGTGGAGAGGTCTCGATAGCGACTCTTCTCGGGCGCGGCCCGGCGCCGCCTGAAGGTGCGGATCGGATGGAGATGCCCGGCGGTGAAACAATTCTTCGATGGAATATTCCCGTCCCGGAACGCAACGCCCTTCAGTCCGAATTAGAGCATTTTCTTATGTGCGTCCGCACCGGCGAAAGGCCGAGAGTATCCGGGGGGCACGGGCTGAAAGCGCTCGAGCTGGCGGATGTTATCCTCGAAAAAATCGGATAAATGTCTAATATCCTGATAGTGGCGGGCGAGCCTTCGGGCGATGTTATCGGCGGGCCGCTGGTGGAAGAGCTGGCCCGGCTCCGGCCGGAACTGTCTCTGTGGGGTTACGGCGGCGAAGAAATGCGGTCTGCGGGAATGGAAACACTGACCGGCGTCGAAGAACTCGCGGTGATGGGCTTTGTTAATGTTGTCGGAAGGCTCCCGGAAATGTTCCGAAGGATACGGGAACTCGCCGAAGAGGCCAAAAACCGAAATGCCGACGGCGCCGTTCTGATCGATTACCCCGGATTCAATATAAGGCTGGCAAAGAAATTGACGGCGCTCGGAATTCCGGTCGTGTATTACGTTTCCCCGCAGGTCTGGGCGTGGAAACCCGGCCGCGTAGAGAAGCTAAAACGCGCAATTTCAAAAATGCTCGTAATCCTACCGTTCGAGGAGGAAATCTACCGAAAGGTCGGCGTTCCGGTTTCATTCGTTGGGCATCATTTTGTGGACAATGCCGCGCCGACAGTAATCCCGGAGAATTTTCGCCGCGAGCACGGACTTAGCGAACCTTTGCTATTGCTCCTTCCGGGAAGCCGCGAGCAGGAAGTCTCCCGGCTGCTCGGCCCTATGATCGAAGCCTACCGTATGCTCCGTGAAGAGATTCCCGGCCTGAACGGACTTATTGTCCGCGCACCGAGCCTTCCGGAAAAATATTTCAATATCCCCGAAATCCCCGGACTGAAAACGATTACCGGCCATTCTATCGACGCCATGTTCGCCTCTACCGCGGCCCTATGCTGTTCCGGCAGCGCAACCCTCCAATGCGCCGCGACCGGTCTTCCACATGTGATAACCTACAGAACCGACCCGCTTTCCGCGTTTATCTATCGAAGATTGCTCAGCACGAAAATGGTTGGGCTTTCAAATCTCGTGGCGGGCAGTCCGGTTTCTGAGGAGCTTCTTCAGGGGGACGCGACCGCGTCGAAACTTGCAGGAGCCGTGAAACCCCTGCTGATAGACGGAAAAATAAAGGTTGAGAAAATTGCGGAACTGGCGCGGATAAAAGCGAAACTCGGCGAACCGGGAGCCGCGCTCCGGGCGGCGCGGGAAGTTATCTCGATAATCTACGGTTTATAGGCGGGCAATGCCCGCTAATGAGGTGCTCAACATCCTTTCCGCACAAAAGTTGTGCAATTTCGCTAAGTTGTTGTCGTCCTATGTTTTGGAAGACTTTTTTTGCGTTTTCAAGACATACATCGACGTTTTCAAGACATACATCGACGTTTTCAAGACATACAACGGCTTTTTCAAGACATACATCGACGTTTTCAAGACATACAACGCCATTTTCAAGACATACAACGCCATTTTCAAGACATACAACGCCATTTTCAAGACATACAACAGCGTTTTCAAGACCTACATCGACATTTTCAAGACATTTTTCTCGATTTCAACGACCCAAAAACCCGTTTTAACGAGAAAACCGGATTACCCTTTTCACGGGAATAATACAACATTTTATTGTAGCAAGCAAATGAAAAGAGCGTCGAAAACCAAATTTTTTTACTGCGCGCAAACCCTTACAATATCCTCGTCGATTCGGTTGGCCGGGGCACCTTTACCACTATCACACGGAGCGGCTCGTCGCCTTCATTATACCAGCAGTGGACAATTTTCGCCGGGCTTTCGATAAGCGTATCCGGGCCGACCTCGAGTTTCTCATCGCCAACCTCCACAATTCCCCTGCCGGAAAGCACGTAGAAAAATACATCGACCGGCGTGATATGTCGTTTGAGCGATTCGCCCGGTGCGATAGTCATGTGCACAACGATTGCGTTTTCCGTGTCGTAGATTTTTCGCGCGTCCACGCCGTGCGGGTTATCGACCGTTTTAGCGTTTTTCACTTCGATAGTTTTCATTTTTCTCTCCGAATCCAACCTCCCGAAGGTTTCGACCCTCCGGGAGGGTTTTATTTTATTTTATCCCGGTTCGCCACCAGTCAGGCCGGGAAATTTTTCGCACATTCGCATCTTGTCTTTGAACATCGTGCTTGTGCGCGGATTTTTCTCGCCGAATTTTTCGACCAGCATTTTCAGCGTTTCCTCGTGCGATCTTCCGGATTCTTCGAGCTTTTTAACGAACCGATATGCCCCGAAAAGCGCCGAGGGACCGATATCCGAGGCGAACGCCCCAAAGCCCTGATTCCAGACGAAAAGGGCGAAAAGCTCGTCCAGTTCGGG
>DAOWNU010000194.1 GCA_030642425.1 bacterium
GAGATGTCTAAAATAGATAATCCCATATAACCGTCGCCTACGTAAGCGTATCCACTACTAACATAAACGCCGTAAATATAACCGATTCCCGAATCCCATGTTCCGACTACTGACGGAGTAGATGGCGCAGAAACGTCTATTATCCAAAGGCCGTCGCCTGCGACATATGCGTAATCGCCGGAAACATAAACGCTATTCATTATACTCTCTGTATCGTAGAATCCCACTTCCGAAGGTGCAGACGGATTTGTAATGTCCATTATCCATAACCCATCATTCGAAGTTGCTACATAAGCATGATCGCCCGAAACGTAAACGTCACGGGCGGAGTACCAAGCATCATAGAACCCGACCTCCGTTGGTGAAGACGGTGTTGTAACATCTATTATCCGAAAACCTTCCCAATCATCCGCCACGTAGGCATAATTGCCGGAAACATAAACGCCAAGGGCAGAGCCTCCCGTGTTGTAGCGCCCCGCGAGGCGCACGTTCAACGAATCAGCGGCGCACACACCGGCAATAGTTACCACCAAAACCAATATCATCGCGTTTCTCATAGTCATCCTTCTTTCTTCTCCCTCGACTCGAAACCCATCATTTCAAATACACGATGCGTTTCGTGACGGAATCATCTCCTTGGTCGCTGAGCCTGTCGAAGCGAGCGCGGACGAGATAGATGCCGCTGCCAACGGTTTCGTCGGGTGTCCAGACGAATTCGTTTATCGGCGCTCGATTATCGGCGCCCGGTGTTCCACCTTGAACCCTCGATCCCTCGAATCCTTGAACCCTTTTTCCGTTCACATCGAATATCTCTATTTGTAGGGGCAATTCATGAATTGCCCCTACGGTAATCCTCACCGCCGAATTGAAGGGATTTGGATAAGCCGAAATTCCCACGGATTGCGGCTTTTCGACTATCATATCTTCCACGCCGATAATGTCGAAGAAATCGTCGGGGAGGCCGTCGCCGTTGCCGTCTATCGCCTGAACATAAAAGCTGTCGAGCGTCGGGAATATCGCGGAGATTTGATTCGGGATACAATCGCCGCCGAGATCGTCGTCGTCGCTCGAGCCAGCGATACTCGCGCAGATAGCAATATCGGCGTTGGCCGGGACAAATCCCGCGCCGAGACCGAACATCGCGTCCCAGCTAATCGCGAACTCGCTTCCGGGCCGCTCGGCCGTGAGATCGGTGCTCACAATGACGCCTTCCGTTATATTTTCCGCGTGGATTGCGCTCTGGATATCCCAGAGGTCGCCGTCGAGCGCGCCCCAGCTGCCATATTGAATATCCGCCAGAAAACCGCCGGAAAACTCCGCGTTGCGATCCCAGGCGTCGATAGCGGTCAGATCGGCCTGACCGTTCGGGCCGCCCCAGTCGGTATCGAGATATATCAGCCACGAATTGATGTAAAGCGAACGGGCGGACTCCTTTACGCCGTGCAGGCCGACATAGAAATAGGTCTCATCCCAGAAAATATACAGGTCGTAAAGCTCGTTGAGCAGGCTCCATTCGGAGTCGTCGTGCGGGTCCGCGAGGACGTGCGTGGCGGCCACCCATTCGGTCGTGTCGATAAAACCGTCTATAGTGATACTCGTGTTAGGCAGGACGTTCAGCGCAACAGCGTCGCCGACGGTGGCGGTTTGTGTCTCGTTGGGATTATCTCGAAGGTCCACAAACGCGCCGGCGTCGAGCCACAGATGAGGGTCGGTCATGACCAGCGCGTCCACGGCGGCCATTTTCGCCGCGGAAAGCTGGACACGTATAGTTTTGGCGTGGGCGGAATTGATTATCGCGCATGTCCCGTCGAGTGTGACATCGGATGTTCCGTCGCCGTCGCTGTCGAATCCGATATTCGCTATAACGGCCGCATCGTATTTGACCGTGTCGCCAAATGCGAGTTCCATAACACCGGTTCCGGGGTGATAGCTCGCGTAGTATGCCTTCGGCGGATAGACATCGGCCAGTCCGGCGGCGAGCGCGTTCAATGTTGCGGAGGTCATGCCGGCAATATCCGCAAGCTCACCCGCAAACAGGAGGAAACCGAATCCCCCCTGGCCCTTGATCTCGTCGCCCTTGAGAATGGTGCTCGAAAAATCGGTCGAGTGGCTCGCGCCGCCGTTTCCCATAATAATCGCGGCGGATGTATTCGTGTTCGGGTTGAAATATCCGGCGTAACTTCCCGCGCTCCAGAGCCTATCGACCTGCGCGTTCCAGATAACATCGACAAGATCGGGCGTAAAGCCGCTCTTGATATAGGTCAAATCCGGGCCGGTGTCGTAATAGACGTGCAGGAACGGCTGGCCCGGAACGACTTTTATCCGTTTTTGCAAATAGTAATTCGACAGCAGGATAACCGCCGAATCTGCCCCGCTGAACTCGATGCTCGAAGCGTAAAGGCTGTGCTCGTAATCCGAGCCGCCGACACCGACGTCGGAGAGCGGTGCGATATGGTTCGCGTCGTTATAGTCGGCCTCGGTTCCCTCCCAATATGCGTTGCAGTTGCCCGCGATAGAGCCTTCCCATCCGGAGGTTCCGCCGCGTCCGAAAATCCAGTGCGCGCGTCCACCGATATGCTCGAAAACCGCGCAGACACGATCGTTGCGGATAACAAGCTCGTCGTCGCCGTCGTGATCCCAGTCCGCGTAAGTCGCTGTCGGGGTCGTTCCGATATCGCCGTTTGTCCATCGCGCGGCCTCGGAATAGACGTTGGCATTTTTAATGTGGGTCGAGTGCCTCATCTCCCAGCCGGAAATCGGGTCGCCCATGCCGTCGTGCCAGCCGGTTTCATACAGCATGGACATCATCACATACCAACCGGCCTGCGCCGTGTTGTTGTCCGGGCAGGTCATGAGGTTATTTTTCGCGTCGCTCCAGATATATCCGAAATTCCACGGCGTCGCGTGCTGGTCGGACGGACTGCCGTATCCCGCCCAGTGTGTGTACCAGGCGTTATCGGCGCCACCGTAACCGTCGGCGCCCCCGATAGAAAAATGTGTGCCGTAATCGGGTGTGACGGACACGCCGTTGAAATCCGGGCTGCCGACGGCGTCGGTCAGTTTCCATACCGAAAGCCACGCGGACTCGATGCTGCAGTTTTGGATTATGGATTCGTATGCGTCGAGGGCGTCCGGCATGGTCGTTGCCCACTCGCCCATCTCGGCGGCCATCTCCCAATCGTCGGCATAGACAGCGATGCGATATGGCCCGCTGGGATCGTTGGCCATCCCGACGAGATTGTTTAAAGCTCCGGTGGCGTCGCCCGCGTGGAGTTTGCCCGTGAAATCGTTATCGCGCGGGATAAGTCTCAGCGTGCTGCCGGAGAGATAATGTATCTGGTGATTGTCGTAGCCGAAAAGGTGAACGTTGTCGTCGAGAATTATCGCCCAAACGCCGTTGTCCACGAAATCGTCGACGGGATAATCGCTGACCCCGGCATTAGGATACGCGCCGCCGGGACCGTCGAGGAAAACACGCTCCGGAACCCACGCGACACGCGGTGTGAAGCCATAGCGAAACAGAACCATGTCCCCCTCGGTCGCAACCGACCAATTGTTCATCTCGTCGGACACGAACGGCATAATCTGCTGTGCGTAAGCGCTGGTGTTCATCTCGACCCATCCGGCCGTAACGCCGTTCGCTAGCCACGTATTGAAATCCGGGTCATACCATGCCGCGCCCGTCTGGATCGTGCCGCTCATGTGGAAATTGCCGGGGATATTATAAAGCTGGTGAACCTCGAGAACCTCGTCGAAACCGCTGGCGGCCTCCGCGCCGGAACGACCGCGCAAAACATCGGTATAAGAGAGCGATTGATTGCCGTGCTGCATGAACGCGCAGTTCGTCGTGTAAGTGGGATCGAACGTCGGATCGAAATATGCCTCGTCCGCCGGTTCGCCGTCGATAAAAGTTCGCACCCTCACACGCGGGTGCGCAGCGAGGCCTGCGGCCTCGCGGGCCGGCCCGACCCCGGCCTCGATAACGCCGTATTCCGGCAGGAATAAATTGTCGATAACATCGAGAGCGCGGCCGTCGGCGGTTGACACCGAGGTCTGGCCGGCTGGGCCGACAAAGATATTTATATCTTTGTCGGCCGGCGCACCCGCATTTTCGATTGTAATCAGAACCGAGACCTTCGAGCTTGCGAACTCGTTTTCGCCCGTAATAAAATCGACCATAAACGGCAGTCGAACCCGAACGCGGCCAATCTCTGGCTTGTAATAGCAAGAGAACACATCCGCGCAAGCGGGGAATTGGCCTTTGGCGGATTCGAGATATTCCACGCCCATCAGCGTTTCTTTCGGCCAAGCGCCGGGCCAGTCGGCGGGAAACGACAGAGCGGTGAGCGCCGTCACGATTAGCGTGAGAATCAAAGCCTTCGTTTTCATAACTGTCCTTTCGATGAAATACAATGTCACTACTAATGTAGTATATGTAACTTAAATTACAATACAAAAATTATCTGTCCGATGCCCATACGGGCGTTCATAAATAAGGACACCATAAATGGTGCCCCGGATTATTTATATGAGATAATGTATCGGGTGCGTTATTTCAAATATACGATTCGCTTCGGTCGGAACCGCGTCCCGCAAGCTATTTTTGCATTATGTTCCTAAAAAAGCGGCCTCACGGTCGAATTCTACTCCGGGACCGGCTTCGGCTGCGCCGGTTTGGCCCTATCGCCTCTCGTTCCCCACGGCGTCGCGCGCCACCACGGATCATTCGCGTTCGGGTGAACCGCCCTATACCATAGAAATATGTCCCGCTCGCAGGCCAGGAGTTCCCGGCGTCGCTTCTCTCGAAGATTTACAGCGTCCTGC
>DAOWNU010000211.1 GCA_030642425.1 bacterium
AAACGGTGTCGGTAAGGTGAACGCCGAGGCTGTCCGTGGCATCGACAAGGCAGACTTCAATTGTGTCGCCGTGCGCCCACGGGAAAGATGGCGAGAACGCGAGGGAATCGCCCAAGAACCAGACTTCGGCGCTCCCGGAGGTATAAACGCCGGTGTCGTTCACGGTGATAACGGTGTTGTCGTCCGTCGGGAAGCCAAAAAATCTCCACGAGACGGTCTGAAGCGAGCAGCTCGTTACAATGCTATCCGGCGGGAACAGGATTTCCGCCCAAAGCTCCGTCTGTTCGACATAGAACTCACAGCACTCTATCGCCGAATTAGAACAGTATGTCGGCATATCCGAGGCATAGACGCAGTATTCGATAGTGTCGCCTTCGAGCCACACAAGGCCGAACGAATCGGGGTAGAAGAGGACCGTATCCCCGGAAATTATGAACGAATCGAAGCCGAACGTGTCGCCCTCGAGAACTATCCAGAGCGAGTCGGGGTTCAGCGGCGAAAGGCTGTCCCAAACGGTGAAAACAATTCGGGCAAGCGTGTCGAAAACGACCGAACTGCACGGCGGCTCGATAAAGATTATCTCCGGCGGGGTCAGATCGATAAGAAAATCGTAGCAGTAGGCGGAGTCTATTGGGTTGTTCGCCCAATCCCAGAGTCCCGTGATACATGCGGTATGTATCCCTTCCGTCCAGAGTCCCGAAGGTTGATAGACGAGGGTTTCCGGCGACACGAAGAACAGTTCCGGATCGGTTAGGGTGTATGGCAAGCCGTCGATAGTAATCTCGAAACGGGTCGTGTCCACACCGATCATCGTGTCGAAAACGAGCCAATAAACGGGCTGGTCGTCGCATCCGGAGGACCAGACCCAAGAATCCGCGAAGGGCGGAACGGTGTCCATTATAATAACTTCCCAGCAGCTGTCCAGTTCGTTGGGGAAGCAGACGTCCACGATATCGAAGGCCTGCAGGCATACAATTACCGTATCCCCCCAGTCGAAGCTGCCGGGATAGGAGGCGTAATCTACGACGAGCGTATCTCCGCGCCAGCTAATGTAGGGCGAAGAAACGTCGAAGGAGTCCGCGAAACCCTCAACGTCGATAATCACTTCGAAATCGGTATGATCGACCCTGAAAACCGTATCGAAAAGGGCGAACTCGAAGACCGGATCGGCAATGTATGAATATGGATAGGGCCAATTTCCAATCAGGGCCGGTGGGGTTATATCCACGAGGAACGAGTCCTCCTCATGCACGGTGAGGGATTCGCCGGTTACATCGAAAAGCCGAACCAACTCGTAATTGACAACCGCGGAGTCGGTGTAGCACACAAGGCTGTCAACATTCCAGGTCAATGTGTCGAAAGCCGGGTCGGAACTGAGCAGTCCTCCGACCCAAATATAGGTTATCCCCTCGATAGCGACCCACGTGGATTCGGGCACGATATCGTAGCCGGAAAAGATGAGCCACTGAATCGGCGGGCATTGGCAGCCGGTTACGATAGTGCCGTCGCCGTCCGAGTCCACCGGATATAGGATCGAGGCCGTTATCGCGCCCAAATTTACTGTGAAGTTCCAGCAAGTATCGGAATAATTGGGGCCGCAATAGTCGTGGCAGTTATCGTGGGCAAAGGCGCAAACAGTAACGTTTTCGCCGTCGGAAAGCCCGGAATAGTGGACGCCGAGCGTTCCCAAAGCGGCGACTGCAAAACTGCCGTCGATATAGACCGTTATCGAGTCCGCGACATAGTCCCCGCAGATATCGTCGGTGGCGTTTATGCTGATATCGACATCGGCCGAACTGTAAAGCGCTGGGGGAAATGCGCCGAAAAATGCGGGGCCTTCGAGATCGACAATAAAACCGCCGGTAACAGTTTCCACCAGATGTCCGCCCGTGCTGTCAACAAGATCGACCATGGTTACAGTAACGAAATCGCCGTGCTCGTGTGGGCAGATCGGGAGCGGGTCGAGAGTCAAGCTGTCGTGATCCGCGGTAAAGGTCATCCACGACGGATCGTAGGAATAATCGACGCCGTCCACATTCACTATCGTGGAGTCGATGAACAGCCCGAATGTCGTTGTGATTTCGAACACGATTGTCTGACAGCTGCAGGCCGATATGGTGTCGCCGTCGAGGTTTAGGTCGATGGGCATTATCCATTCCACCGCCGGTTCGCCGATAAGAACGAAAAAGTTCCAGCACGTGTCGGAGTAATTCGGGCCGCAATAATCGGCGCAATCGTCGTGGGCGAAAGCGCAGATCGTAACGCTGTCCCCGGTCAATCCGGAGAGGGAAAGCCCGAGTGTATCGACCGCCGAACCGATGGGTAGGCCGTCGATATAGGCCACTATCGAGTCGGGGATCGCGTCTCCGCAGGCAATATCTGCGGCTGAGATATTGACATCGGTGGCTCCGCCCGTAATCGAGTCTGTCGGGAAAGCGCCGGAGAACACGGGGCCGGCGCGGTCGACTAAAAATCCACCGGAGGCGGGCGAGACGGGATGTCCGCCCGTGCTGTCGCAAAGATCGAGCAGGACGATTTCGACGATGTCGCCGTCGGAAAGCGGGCAGATGGGAAGCGGATCGAGAATCAGGCTGTCGAGACCGGTTGTGAAAGACATCCAGGAAGGGTCGTAAGTGTAATTTATCGAGTGAACACTCACCACTGTGGATTCGGGAACGACGTCGTAAGTTGAATGAATCCCGAAAACGATTTCGATACAATCGCACGCCACGATAGTGTCGCCGTCGCCGGTAACATCGACGGGAGAAAGCCATTCCGCCGTCAGTTCCCCGGTGATCACAGTGAACGAGAAGCATGTGTCGAATGTGTTAAAGCAATAGTCCGGCGAGTCCGCAATATTCTCGAAACAGACTTCGATAACGCCCTCCAGCGGCAACGTGTCCGCTCCCGGCGCGAAAGCGGTATCGCCCGACCAGAATCCGGCACCGTCGAATACCGGCAGGCCGTCGTCGAAAATTTGGATTGTGAAACCGCCCGGAGTATGATCCAGCCCGCTGGGCAAATCGGCAAGGACGGCAAATATCGTTCCTCCCCATGGCCCGGGGACCGTCGCGCCGTCGGCGGGATTGCTCACAATAATAATCGGCGGCGAGTAGTCCGCAATAAAACTGCCCGGAAGCGCGGCGAACAGCGGCGAACCGAAAATGTCGTCCGCGGCGAGAAGCTCGAAATCGACTATCTGACCGTCGCTCCAGCAGGGAGAAGATGGCGTGAATGTCAGGATAGAGTCGCCGTCCCAGACAAGCTCGATATCGGACGTGTCGTAGGTCGCGCCTTCGACTTCGAGAAGAATTGTGCCCGCGTCGATGCCGTCGGAGTCGCTTATGCCGATAATTATGCTCTGGCAGGTGCACGCGCTCGTTACTATTGTGTCCAGATCGAGATCAAGCGGCTCGATAATCCATGCGTGGGGGGCGTCCAGCGCAATTGTGAACCACCAGCAGAAAGTATCCATATTCGCCGGGCAGTAGTCGAAATCGGGGTAGTCCGTCATCTCTATACAAACCACAATACTATCGCCTGTTGCAGCGGAAGGAAAATCAATATGCGAACCAAGAATGAAGAAATAAGGCCCGTCGATTAACAAGCCGTCGCGCCATATCTCGAACCACGAAATTTCCGAATATAGCCCGCAGATGGAATCGAAAAGCGTCGCTGTTACTATAGTCGAGGTCGAGTGCAGTGTCTCGGCCATCTCCGGGAAGAAATCCAGAACGACGGGCGGATCGAGATCGACAATAAAGGAACATTCCGACGGAGCATCGAGAGGACAGCCGGCGGTATTGCCGGCGGCAACCAAACCGACCGTTACGGTGTCACCGCTTTGCCACAACCATCCGGTGGCGCCCGGCTCGAAATATAAATTCGAGACGCCGTCCCATGTCAGGCTCATGCCGGCCGGCGTAATTGTCGTATCGAGAGGCCCCGAAGGCCCGCGCACCCGGACTTGCACGAGAATAGAAGCCGGATCGATGCCGAAACCGGTCGTGTCGAGAATACTCCAGATAACGCCCTGATCGTCGCACGAAGTTATATACGGCCCGCAAGAATCCGGATAGACGATGTCCGCAAAAGGCCCGGCGACGCAGTAGAAAACGCTGAATTCCCAGCAGATTGTGTCCATCGCGTTGGGCGGGCAGGTGCATCCGGGGAAATAATCGACGGCATCCATGGCCTGCAGGACGCAGATTTCCACCGTGTCCTGAGACCCGTAATCCCCGGTCATCGGCACGCCGCCATACCAATAAACAGTATCCGCCGAGCCGTCGATATGGCGCGCGATGCTTCGGATTATTGTGCTGTCGGAGAGAACGCCGGCGATATCGTCGAATAGGTCGATGGTTATTGTCGGTGTGGCGAGTCCGATAGTGGTATCGGCGGGGGGATAATGCGCGCCGATATAGGGCGGCTCGAGATCGACGACGAAGCTGCATGTATCGGTTTCGAGATATGGACAATCGTTCCTCGCATGAATCGAAACTTTGATCGTATCACCGTGCGAATAACCAAAAAAAGGTGCATAGACAGTAACGGTATCTACGAAAACTCCGAGACGCGGAGCCGCGAAA
>DAOWNU010000371.1 GCA_030642425.1 bacterium
GCAGGACGCTGTAAATCTTCGAGAGAAGCGACGCCGGGAACTCCTGGCCTGCGAGCGGGACATATTTCTATGGTATAGGGCGGTTCACCCGAACGCGAATGATCCGTGGTGGCGCGCGACGCCGTGGGGAACGAGAGGCGACAGGGCCAAACCGGCGCAGCCGAAGCCGGTCCCGGAATAGAATTCGACCGGGAGGCCGCTTTTTTAGGAACATAATGCAAAAACAACTTGCGGGACGCGGTTCCGAGTGATAGAATGAAAACTATGATTTCCGATTCTGGAGATACATATAAGGCGCTTTCCAGAGCGGGACGCGGCGAGATAGCGGACCGTGGCTCCAGATTTCTGGCTATCGCGGCGCCCGTATCTTCGAGAAACAAATTCCAGAACCTGCTCGATGCCGAGAGGGCAGAGTTCGCCGACGCGACACATCACTGCTGGGCGTTCAGGATCGGCCGTGAAAGGCTGGAAGAACTCAGCGGCGACGACGGCGAACCCGCAGGCAGCGCGGGTTTGCCAATACTCAGAGTGCTCGCTGGAGCGGGCATTATCGATGCCGCGTGTATTGTAACGCGCTATTTCGGCGGCACGAAACTCGGAATAGGCGGGCTGATGAGGGCCTACGCACATGCCGCATCGGAGGCGATTCAAAACGCCGCAGTCATCGAGAGGGCCGTCACGAGGAGATTCAAAATCGCTCTCCCATACGAACTTCACAACGAGTTCGAACGGGCTTTGATAAAGCTCGGCGGCGAGGTAATAAAATCCGATTATGAAGTAGAAGTGAGAATAATTTTCGACATCCCCCTGCCGGGTATAGAGGCGATCGAGGCCGCCGCCGCCAATATCTCACGCGGCAAGATCGCGCCCGAAAAAATCGAAAGATAAATGATAGGAAACTATGCGCTGGAAATATTCAATTTTTGTTTTCACACTGCTAATTTACTCGACTATAATCTCCTGTGGTGGGGGCGGAGGGTGCGCAAAAAAGCCCGATGATTTGCCCGGAAGGCGTTTTCCCGATTTCAAAAAGACCGCTTCCGACGGCGTGGAATATTCCGCGAAAGAGCTGTCGGACGGCGCGGCGGTGGCGAGTTTTCTCGTGAGCTGGTGCCTAACTTGCGGCCACGAGCTTGTCGCCCTGCAGGAGATAAAGGACGAGCTGGGCGACGACGCCCCGCAGATTATTATTTTCACCTTTGAAGACCCGGCAAATTTGCGGGAACTCATGGACTCACTCGAAGTCGATCTGCCCGTGATCCGCGCGGACAGCTCTGTCTTTGCCAATCTCCAGATCGACGCCATCCCGACGCGGATACTCCTCGAAAACCGACACGAAGTTTTGCGAATTACGGGCGCGCCCAATTTCGAGGAGGCCAAATTCCGGTCGATGCTGCGAAAGAATCTCGGCCTTCCCGCCGAACCGGTGGACAGCGCCTGACCCGCTCCGTCTCGAACAATGGCAAAGAAAAAAGGAATATCGAGCCAGACCATCAGGTTCTTCGTTCAGGCGCTTTTTTTCGCGCTTGTGTCGTGGGCGGTTTTGCATTTTTGGGGGGCCGCCGGCGCCCATCATATTTGCCCGTTCGCTGCGGTAGAGTCCCCGCTGCTCGCACACCATCACGCGATTTCCATGGACATTTTCACCGTGGGAATGGCGCTCGGCTTGTTCTTCATCATTGTAACGCTCGTGTTTCCTCGGGCCTTTTGCGGGTGGGTTTGTCCGGTCGGGTTTATTTCGAGGTTGCTCAGATGGCCGGGCAAATGGCTCGGGCTAAAAACGAGAATCGGAGTTAAGCAAAATAATAATCTCGCATGGCTGGCGGTGGCCGTGCTGTTCTATATCGCAATTGCCACGTGGGTTTCGGGGACTCTGCGGTGTATCGTCGGATGCCCGTTTTTCTGGACTTATGCGATTTTCGATATTCGGCCTTCCGCCACGACTATCGCGTTTTTGTCGGTATTTATTTTCGGCTCGATAGTTGTGGAAAGGTTTTTTTGCAGATGGTTTTGCCCCTACGGCGCAATTCTCGGGCAGTTGGGCAGGTTTTCGATATTCTCAATCCGCAAGGAACAAACAAGTCGTGCGGACTGTAAAAGATGCTATGTTTGCCCGATGGGAACTCTGCCTCAAAATACGCCGGATGTCAGGGGGCCTATGTGTATCAGTTGTTTGAGATGTATCGATAGAAGCCCTTTTTCCACCCTGAAAATGGGTATAAGAAGGCTAAAAGAAAAACCGGAGGAATAAAATGGATGAACGCAGATTCGATGTAATAATTATCGGAGCCGGTGCCGCAGGATTGACCGCAGCGATATACTGCTCCCGCGATATGAACCGGACGCTCGTTCTCGATATGGCCATGTCCGGCGGACTCGCGGCGACCACGCACCGGATAGAGAATTTTCCGGGCTTTCCCGACGGTATAAGCGGCGCGGAGCTAATGAAACTTTTCAAAGCTCAGGCGATAAAGTTTGGGACGGAGATTGTCGAGTTCGCGAATGTGAAAGAGATCGAGCCGCGCGACGATGCGTCGATAGTAGTAAAAACAGCGGACCGGGATTATTCCGCGCCGGTTGTGATTATCGCCACCGGCAGCGTCCCGAAAAAGCTCGATGTTTCCGGAGAAAAAGAGTTCTACGGCAAGGGGGTATCGTATTGCGCCACCTGCGACGGCGCCTTTTTCCGCGATATGGACGTCGCGGTTATCGGCTGCGGCAATTCGGGCCTGCAGGAGGGGGAAACGCTCCTCAAAATCTGCAAGTCGGTCAGCTTTATCGAATTTCTGCCAATAATTCCAGCAGAGGGAATTCTTCACGACAGGATCAAAAGCGCGGAAAATTCCCGCTGTTTCGTGAACCACAAATTGGTGGAGATCA
>DAOWNU010000036.1 GCA_030642425.1 bacterium
GACGAAGAAATTCCACGTGAACTCCGCCATATTCGGGTCGCAATAATCCGGCGAGTCACCGGCGAAAACAACGATCGTGTGGGTTCCAAACGTGTCGGCGGGAGCCGGCGGATACAGGCGCGCGGTCGAGCCGTCCCATGTTACCTCGGTATCGCCGGAGTAAAAAGTGTCCGAGTCGAATACGAATTTTATTGTGCTTTCGTCGATTCCGCTGAGCGAATCAAGCAGATTCACCGAGACATATTCCGGGAATGTGTCCACGACCAGTCCGTTGCGGGGACGTTCGTTGCTCGGAATCGGGGCCTCGAGGTCGGCGAAAAAATCCCAGCAAAGCGACGATTCGATATGATTGCCGAGGCTGTCCGCAATATCCAGCAGGCAGACGCGGATCGTGTCGCTGTCGGGCCAGTCCGCGGGGGGAGTAAAACGCAGTGTATCCCCCACAAAAAGCAGGCCCGAGAAAAACACATTGAAAGAGGCGTTGTCGGCGCTAATCAGAACGGTAGTGGCGTCGATGCCGTCGTCGTCCTCGACTAAAAGCTCGAGAGGAAAACGGCTGCAAGCCGTTATTGTAAGCGGAAGAGGCTGTATTATCGTGGCCTCGGGCGCGCTGGATTCGGTCATCTGCGGAATCATCGCCGCGAAAATATCGGCGGTGGGATTTCGATTATCCTCCCAAACGACCAGATTGTTCGTCCCGTTGGAGATCACCCTGGGTTTCTGCTGGCTGCCCGCAGAATCGCACACCACGATTTCCGCGCCGTAAATTGTGCCCGAAGTTGTAATCCGCTGGCCGTATATATCCATAAGAACATCTCTGGAATCCTGCCAGACCGCGAGATAGCCGACGCCGTCGAAAACGACGTCCGGCTTCACCTGATCGGCGGAAATAGTGTTCACCGGGAAAGGCGAGCCGGAAGGATCGCCCGCAGAATCGAGAAGAACGCCGTAAATATCCTTGCCCGAAACGCCGCCATCGCGGTTGTAAAGGACGATATAGCCGTCTCCGGAGGCAGCTATCGCGGGATTGACCTCGCTATTGCCCAAAACTGCGATAGAATAGGGAGAGCCGTCGCGCGCGCCGGAGGAGGTTACTTTTGCCGCATAAATTCCTCTGCCGATAGCTGTCGAATCCTCGAAAACGACAATCCAGCCCGTGGGAGTGGGAACGGCGTCGGGGGATTTTCGATTGACGCCAGTGTCGGAGAGGTCGATGGGGCTTGTGACGGCCTCCGATTCATCCGCAACACATGCGCGGATATTGCTTATCCCGGAGACCCTTTCTTCCCAGACAACCAGTGCGCCGCCAGTGCGGCCGGAGACTCGCACGCGCTGGATAAATCCGCCCGCCGCCGATATCTCGAAAGCAACCGGTGTCGGGGTTCCGGTGGCGTCGACCAGCTTGGCGTCCACAGCAAAGCCGGAGGTTTGATCCATCCACGCGGAGAGGTAGTTGCTGTCGACAAAGCCCGTGGAAGGTATTCTTTGCAAGCCCGTGAGGTTCTGTATCGGCCACTCGAAACCGGGCAGGCTGCCGTCGCCATCGACAATTCGCCCAAAAATATTGGGATTCCCAGTTCCGGTTCGAGCGTCCTCCCAAATAATAAAATAATCGGTTCCGTCGGTCGAGATATCCGGCGTGAACTGGCCGCCGGCGGCAATACTTATCGCTATTTCCTGAGCGAACACCGGGCAAAGGGCGAGTAGTAATATTATTGCAATTTTCAGTTTCAAGTGCGCTCCTTTCGGGAGATCGAGCTTAATATTATCTTTTGGAAAATATACAAAACGCAACGATAAATCAAGTAAGAAGTCGATGTGAGTTATTTAACCGCGTATTTCATCAGACGCGATACATTTTATGTCCTTTAAAGGGCTTCCTCGGGAAGTGGATTAACCGCTTACTCTTGAAAGGAGAAATCTGACCGAAAAAAAGCCCCCCACATAGCGGAGGGCTAAGATAATCGGATATTTTCTCGATGTTATAGCTGTTTCTTCCTACCGAAGCCATAGACGAATATAGATCTGTCGTTATCGACAACAAGGTAAATATTTCTCAGGCCGTCGTCCACTTCGTCATCGGGGAAGCCCCAGCCGGAATCGGATGTTTTTGGATAGGCCCAGGTTATAATCCCTCCCGACAACCACCAGCTAATATAATAGAAATGGGATTTTGCCGAGGGAGGATTGTATCCGAGTTCGGACAGCAAATCATTGTTCGTGTTCCAGAAAGGCGAATTCCCGCCGTCCAATTCGAATATCGTATAACCCCATGTCGATTCTTCATAAATAAAGGAGCCATGCTGGAGATAATAGGAGTATTGAATATCCCACAGGTATGCCAGCATGAGAGCGGCCTCGCGGAGTTTGGCCTCCTTCACCGTTCTGCTGTATCTTGTGATCGCGAGTCCGGCGAGCACTCCGATAATAATAACAACGATCATAAGCTCGATCAGGGTCAAGCCCTTTTTGCGATTTGGTTTTTGAATTCTCACGATCGTTCCCTGCCGGGTTTTTTAATTGTCTATTGAAGAATAAACCAAGAATCGAAAAATGCAAAGGATAATTTTTTCGACGCTATAACCGCTTCATCCTACCGAAGCCATAGACGAATATAGACCTGTCGTTATCGACAACAAGTTGGATATTCATCAGGCCGTCGTCCACTTCGTCATCGGGGAAGCCCCAGCCGGAATTGGAGGTTTTGGGATAGGCCCAGGTTATAATACCTCCAGCCCACCACCAGCTAATGTAATAGAAATGGGATTTCGCCGAGGGCGGGCTGTATCCGAGTTCGGACAGCAAATCCTTGTTTGCGTTCCAGAAAGGCGAGTTCCCGCCGTCCAATTCGAATACAGCAATACCCAAGTCAGATTCTTCATAAATAAATGAGCCATGCTGAAGATAATAGGAGTATTGAATATCCCACAGGTATGCCAGCATGAGAGCGGCCTCGCGGAGTTTGGCCTCTTTCACCGTTCTGCTGTATCTTGTGATTGCGAGTCCGGCGAGCACTCCGATAATAATAACAACGATCATAAGCTCGATCAGGGTCAAGCCCTTTTTACGATTTGGTTTTTGAATTCTCATGATCATTCCCCGCAAAGTTTTGTAGTATCTATATAATTATAATAATATATTCAAAATCGTAAAAAAGCAAGTATTTATAATTTTTTTTGCAAATATATTCGCCAGCAATAGGATATGGGTCATTGCTTGCGAATTCGCATTAAACGATGTTGTCGAATGTTTTATCGGCCGGGCTACTCCAGGCGGTATTCGGTAAGGCTCGCGTCTATCGAACCTATCATGATCCGGGTTTTCATCAAGACGGGTATTTTCTTTTCGTCGTCGGTGAGCCAGATATAGACATTTCTCTTGTGCTCGAATAGCCCCGGCGACTTCAATATTGGCGCCACCACGATAGTCTGGAAAGTTCCCGCCGGAACTTCGACCTCCTCGCGGCGAAGCGCGGCCACCCGCAGCGGGTAGTTTTTCTCCGCCAGCAAAAGGCCGTCCAACAAAAAAAAAAAGAGCCGTCCGAAGACGGCCCCTTTTTGCTCGTGGGCAGGATTTTTCAGTCCATGTGCCGGACCGAAAGATTTAACTCTGTCGATCTTTTTCCGGTTCGGGTTCCTCCGTACGCCGATGTTTCCCCCGCGGAATTTCGCCGCAGGCCCCGAAGGGTTCGGTTTCTTCGTACGCCCGGCTTGCGAGCGCATCTTTTGGGATGCGCTGCCGGATGGGATTTTCCACATCTTCATTCCCGTCCCTTCCGAATAAATCCGGTCGGGCTGATAGAGTCCGACGATGCGCCCGGAATTTCCACTTCGAGTTTCGAATACGATCCTTGCGCCGCATCCTTTCGGATAACGGACCCTTCTGCGACAAAGTTTATTCGAAGCCTGTGGATACGTTCAGTTGCGTGCGGTTCTTCACGTTGCCTCGGTCGCCTTTCGACGGCCTCTCTCTCCGAAGAGAGGTGAATTTCCGTGCCCCTGTCCGCATCCGCAAGATTTTCGGATACACTTCGATATGCTCCCCGATTAAGGGGATTCGAAGGGCGATCTTTTCGTCCCAAAGAGGTTTTTCGGCCATTCGCCTGCAAAATCTCGCGTTTCCTCAATTCCGTTTCCGGAATTGAACCCGAAGGCGCGATATTCGGGCGAGCGCCGGATCATCCTTTCCTGCGGTCAGCCGCCTTTCGCGGGGTTCTTTCGTTCCCCGGCCCGAAGGCGCGGTTCACCGGGATAGAAATCTGCATCGCTATAATTCCTGCGGCAGTCAGCGTTTCCACGGGATCGTTTCCGACCCCGAATCCAGAGGACGCTTTTGCCGGGAACCGCCGCCGCTTATTATCGTGCCACCGATGAGAATAATGGGTTGCCTTGGCGATCTCTCGATCGCCTCTCTTCCCGAAGGAAGCCGGTTCTCTTCAGTACACATAAATATAATGAATTAGAGCGCTTCGAGTTGCCTCGACTGCCTTTCGACAGCCTCTCTTTCCGAAGAAAGTCGAAACTCTTATCTTCTATTTTTACTTGCGGTATTGTGAAGTTCGCGTTGCCTCGGCGGTCTCTCGACCGCTTCTCTTCCCGAAGGAAGGCGGTTCACTTCCAGCAAGTCAGGAGCTAATGCGTCTTTCCACTTAACGCCGATCCCTTTCGGGGGACGGGCCTTTCGGTTTACTCGAGCTTATTCCGGGTCGATTTTTACACCGACGGTGACGGGTTATTCGCGTTGCCTTGGCGATCTTTCGAACGCCTCTCTTCCCGAAGGAAGGCGAAACTCGTTTCCAATTCGGTGGAAACATCTTGCCGAAAACGTCTCAAAACCGTCCTTGCGGACGATTTGCCGACAGGCTGGAGAGAACATTGCCCAAAGATAAGTGACGGCGAGACCTTCGAATCCGACCGCGTTTCCTGAACCGCCTTTCGGCAGTTCAACCACGAGGGTGCGGGGTTCGGGTCCCATAATGACCGACGACACATCGCGTAAATTCCGGCGTTTCCCGATCGGCGTTGCCGCCGACCGACCCGAAGGCGCCGCTTTTGCGCTCCACCCGGGGGTTTCCGTGTCGAATCCGAACGATGCTCCGTTCCTGTCGTAAAAAAGCTTTCTCACGTCCGGGTCTTTCTCCCGAACGGTCCCGAAGGACAGCCCTTCCGCCGGTTTTCGGTATTTCTCGCGCTTATTTACAGCGCGGCATCGTGCTTATCCAGGTCCCTTTGGCACTGGGTTCCTTAGTCCGTTTTCAATTTCGCCGGTGGGCGAATCCCACGAGCGGCCTTTCGACTCGAGTTCCTAAAAACAATTCCGAAGAATCGTTTCGCGTACACTCATTTTCAAAGATGCCTTTCTGCATTTTCCCGAAGGCGTAGTAAATATACATGCACGACATAAAATAACAAAATTTTTTATAAAAAATATTTTCGCGCCCTATCCCGATTGTTAGTAATCCATTACAACGCAAGTTGTTATAGAGAAAAATCAATCATTGTGAATTTTAGAACAAACAACGGACTTCAACAGCTACAACATCCCAACGAGAATAGTGCGTTCGCACGATGTTGATAACCTGCTACTTGCTTTATTGTCAATAAAATAGAGTGTGCAAAAAGTGCAGTTTATGAAAAATCAAAACCTTGACGGATAATAATATTATTGTGATAAGTTATCTGATTTTAGTCCAATTCCGGCCAAATCACTCACCTGCAAATCCGAAGGTCATTTCCCTGACCTCGCGGTCTATCGCCAGAATGTCTTCCAGCGTGGGTTCCACGACTATTTCGTGCCTCGATAAAGCGCGGTTCACAAGGCGTGGTATCTCGGCGAACGATATTTTCCCCCGAAGAAAAAGCGAAACCGCGGCCTCGTTGGCGGCGTTGAGAACGCAGGGCGCGCTGCCACCTGCCTCGAATGCGTCGTAGGCCAAAAGCAGACAGGGGAATCTTCGGATATCCGGCTCCTCGAATGTCAAAGAACCAATTTCCGATAGGTTCAATTGGGTTATCGGGCTTTCGCGGCGCTCTGGATAGGTCAGGGCATACTGGATCGGCAGGCGCATGTCGGGAAGGCTGGCCTGCGCGATTTGCGAGCCGTCAACAAACTCGATTATGCTGTGGATAATGCTTTGCGGGTGAATAAGGACGTCGATCCGGTCGGGGGGGATATCGAAAAGCCAGTGGGCCTCGATGACCTCGAGACCCTTGTTCATCATCGTTGCGGAATCGACAGTGATTTTCGCGCCCATGGTCCAGTTTGGGTGGTTGAGGGCGTCGCTGACCGTCACCTCCTCGAAATCGATCTCTTTTCCGTGGAAAGGCCCGCCGGACGCGGTCAGGATCAATCGCTTTATCTCCGAAGACCTGCCCGAAAGGGATGCCTGAAGCAGGGCCGAATGCTCGCTGTCGATAGGGATAAGTTCCGCACCGGTCCTCTCGATCTCGCGCATGAGCAGATGCCCCGCCACCACGAGTGATTCCTTGTTCGCGCTGCAAAGCCTCGCCCCGGGACGGATCGCCGCAAGGCCCGGTCGCAGCGCCGCAACTCCAACAATGGCGTTGATCACAATATCTGCGGTCCCTCTGGATGCGAGCTCGATAACACCTTCCTCGCCGACCAGAATTTCCGGCGGATCGGAACCGAGCATTTTTCGGAGTCTTTCCGCGGCGGCCTCATCGGCAACAGCCACAACCTCCGGATGAAAATAGCGAATTTGTTCCGCGATTATTTCGGCCTCGTCGAAAGTGGCGAGACCGAACACGCGGAAATCCTCGCCCAATCGGGATAGAACGTCCAGAGACTGCCGCCCTATCGAACCAGCCGAACCCAGTATCGTAACGTTTTTCATAGCTTTACCTCTATATTATGTTTCAAAATTCCGGCCCGCCAATAGATACAATAAATAATCTTTTTCATTTAAGCAAGTAATAAGGGAAATATTCTGGAAAATGTCAAAAAGATAGGGTTCAAAGGGTCGAGAGATCGAGGGGTCGAGTGTCACTGGGGGGTGAGGGGTTTTACAAAAGCAAGTGCTAAGTAATAAGCCCGAATTATTTCATTTTAATTAAATGTAAAAAGTCCTTGACATTTTGTATCTAACGCTTATCTTATCACCGGACGAAGAAAGGTGACTATGACAGAAAAGATCAGAAATTGGATAAAAATGCATCGCGCGCGGCTCGACTGGACGCAAGAACAACTTGCCGAAAAGGTCGGCTGCACACGCCAGACAATCATATCTATCGAGAAAAATAGATATACTCCAAGTGTCGAACTGGCGATGAAAATCGCGCGCACGCTCGGAATGTCGGTGGACGAGCTGTTCGAGTTTGTCGAGGAGGCCGACGAAAAATGAGTTTTCCGCAGAAACTCCAGACCCAAAGGAAATATAATGGATGATATAATTCAAAGCCCGGTCGGTATAGTTCTTGTCGTTTATTCCCTGATACTTCTCGTCGTTTTCGCACGACTCGTTATCGGTCTTCGCAAGGTCAAGCGGAGCGGCGACGAGCGACAGATCGCATTTTTTTATCGCGCGAGTTTCGACGGCATGCTCGGCGGTATTCTGGGCTATCTTGTGGTGATTCTTCTGAAGATATTTGTTAAAATCGGCGTTCCCCCGATATATTTGACCTGGTTTCCCAGCCCGGTTGTTATCGCAGTTGTTGTGATGTATATTAGCTATAGGTTCCGCGAGAAGGATTAGGGACAACGCCCGTTTGATAATGCCGTAAAATCCACCTTCTCGCTGTTTCCCAATCGTATTTGTCCATTACATTCTCTTATCATTCCATTGTATTATTCTATCTTTCCACTATATTATTATATTTTTACGTTACATTTTCTTATTTATCCATTAAATTATTATATCTGCTTATTACATTTCTTTATTATTCTATTGATTTATTTTATTTATCTATTGCATTAGAGTATTATTATGAATATATTGCTTTATGTAATGGACAAATAGAGAAATGTAATAAACAAATTGAAATTATAATTGAGCAGAAAGACTTATGTAATGGACAGATTAATATTTATAATGGAAAGATAGAATAAAGTGATGAATAAATAGAATATGTAAATGTATAAATATAGAAATGTAACGGACAAATGAAGGAGTGTAACCGATGAAACATAATAATTTTAGGATCGAAAGCGAAGGGATACATCTGGATAGGGCAAGAACGATGGCCGAAGGAATCGCCGAATTCGGAGTCGAGCTCGGTTTTTCGCCGGTAGAGATCGCCGAAATAGTGGGATATGGCGAAGTATTTTTCGCAGCGTTATCAAAACAAAACCTCGCTAAAGCAAATCAGGCCGAAGTGAATGTCGAACTGAAAATCGCAATCAAACCGGCGCGGAAACAGTTCTCGCGGTGCAGAACATTGATTCGCGGCGAGGCGCAAAATCTCATACCGGCGTTAGGGCATTATCTCGAAAGCGTTTTCCTTCTCGGCCAGCGAATCCCACGCAGGAACACCGTTTTCGCGGAGTTCGCGCGCGATATGCTTACAGCGTTCGACAATCTCCCGGCGGAGCACCCGGAAATCGCGATGCCGGCAGAGCCGTTCGAAATTCTTCGCACGCTCGTCGCGGCTCTCGAGGCCGCCGACAAAACTGTTCTCGAAATACGCGCGCTCAAACAGATGGCGACCTTCGAGAAAGTCGAGCTTCGCCGTCGAGGCGAGTCGATGTTTCGGCGTGTTTATCGACGCGCGCTCTCGTTCTGGGGCGACGATGCCTCGAAGCTCATCCAACTCGGCATTGTCCCAAAATCCGAAATATGGACGAAGAAGAGGGTGGAAGAAAGGTAATGGGTAAAAGATTCAATTCAAAATTAGCAATGCAAAATTAGCAATGCAAAAGTGGTCGGCAATGACAACATTTTTTGGATTTTTACATTCGAGCTTTGGATTTCGCTTGACATTCGTATTAGGAACTTTGATATTTACACCAAATTATTCACCGAACAGATTTGAACAATCGATTGTGAATATTAATGAATAACGCAATTATTTCTAACACGTAATATATGGAAAAAATGAATCGCAGCGACGCCCCCGCGTTTATCACAAAGGACGGAAGCGAGATACGCGAGATAATGGCTCCCGCAAATAGTGCGGTCGGGCGGCTGTCCCTTGCGGAGGCTATCGTTTTTCCGGGCGAGAAAACGCGGAAACACTATCATATATCGGTGGAGGAGATATATTATTTTCTCAGCGGAAAGGGCCTGATGTGGCAGGCGGGCGAGGAGGTCGAGGTTTCGGCGGGGGATGCCGTCGCAAATCCGCCGGGCACGCCGCATTTTATAACAAATATCGGCGAAAAACCGCTGGTTTTTCTGTGTATATGTTCGCCGCATTATACTCACGAGGACACGGTGCTTCTCGAAGACTAACGATATGAACTCTCAAGCGATACAAAGAATAATCGAAAGACCTAAGAATGAAGTTCTGGTATCGATTATCAGGATTTTTCTGCTGGTCCTGATGCTTTATCTCTTTCTTGTCAGTATCGATTTGATGTCCGATTCTTTCAAGATGTTCGGCAGCGATTTCGCTGAAAAACTGCTCCAGATAACCGCCAACCCGATTATCGGCCTTTTTATCGGAATACTCGCCACAAGTCTCGTTCAGAGTTCGTCGTGCACAACTTCGATAGTGGTTGGTATGGTCGCCGCCGGAGTGATACCCCTTCAGGGCGCGGTGCCGATTATAATGGGCGCGAATATCGGGACGACAGTCACGAACATCCTTGTCTCGATGGCGCATATAACCCGCCCGACCGAGTTCCGCCGGGCGTTTGCCGGAGCGACAGTCCACGATTATTTTAACCTCCTTTCCGTGATAGTCCTTCTCCCGCTGGAGATGGCGACACATTATCTCGAACATTCCGCGAATTATCTGGCGC
>DAOWNU010000078.1 GCA_030642425.1 bacterium
CAATGCTAATTGCTAATTGAGCATTTTGCAATGATTTTCCAACCTCCCCCTAAAACTCCGTCCCAAGGCCGAAATGGTGGACCGGTTTGTGCGCGATTTCATTAAGGTCGGTTTCCCAAGCGAGATCGTAATACAGCAGAAACCACCATACCCACGCTCTCGCGCCAAAACCGACGCCCATCTTAAAATCATTCAATTTGCCGTCTTTCACACCCCGGAATTCGGAAAGATTCTCTCCGGCGACTGCCCCGAAATCGGTGAAGAACGCGCCGTTTATCCCACCGATAGTTATCGGCGGCAAACCGAGATCCATCCGTTCGATGAAGGGATATCTAAGCTCCAGATTGATAAGGCCGTATGAATTGCCCTCGTAGGCAAAATATGTATGTCCCCGCAACGGCATAATCATATTTGAGAAATAGAACCTGCCTATCGAGGTATAATCCCGATCGACACTGACCCAGTTCAGCCAGTTATCCGAACCGCCGAGCCAATAGACCGGCTTGTTGTCGCCGTGAGCGCTTCCGGCGCTGAGCCTCGCGGCGAATCCATAGCCCGAACCGAAATGAAAATATTTCCGCAGATCGATTCGCCCCGCGACATAATCCATACTGTTCCCGTCGATTTTCGGAACATATTGCAGCGCCGCTTTGAACCGGGAGCCTCTAACCGGGCCGGTGCTTTTCCAGAGGGAATTGTCCCTGACCGCGGAAAGCTCGAGCATAAGGTTGAACGGCATCATATCTTCCAGGCCCGAGCCTTCGGGAATGTTGTAATATTCCCTGTCGATAAAAAAGCCGTCGGCAAAAAGCTGGATACGGTTATACTGGCTGAAGGGATATTCGACCCGCAGCGCCCCGCCGAACACCCTGTCCGAATAGTATTCGTCGTATTCCGGCCAAAAATAATTCTTGTAATGATATCCGGTGAATCCATAATTGAATCGCCTCGTGAAATAGCCGTAGCTAACATAGACCGTCGAGTTGGCAATATCGTCGAAAAGGTCGGTGGCGATTATTACCTGATGGTTGCCGAGAACGTCGCTGAACATGATTTGTGTCAGGCCTCGAAATCCGTAGTAAGTGTCGTAGGCAATCGCGCCGGAGATCATATCTATCGAGAACTCCGGCTTATACGGCTCCGGCGTGTAAAGCCGCATATCGACTCCGGGCGGGTCGTCTTCCGGCTCGATCCGGATATTTCGAAGATCGCCTTTAATTCCAAGCTCTTCCGCAAGATCGATTTCAAGTTCTTCTGCCGGGCAAAGCGTATCGCGGGAAAGGATATATGGCGTTACCGTTATCGAATCCAGCGGCGAAAGTTCTTTCATATAGTATAGGTCGAAACCGCCCTCGTAAAACCCGCTGAAAACGAGCTTTTCGCCGTCGGGATCCCACGTGGGCGAGAACGCGCCGGAGAGAAGGTCGGTATAGGGCCTGTGCACGATACTGTCGCCCCGCTCCGCAATCCAGATATTTCGTATGCCGTTCCTTTCGCTCGTATATGCTATTCGGTCGCCGCTTTGGAACCATGCGGGCTGGTCGTTTCCCTCGCCGTCGGACGTCAGGGGCGCTATCGTGTCCGCGACGAGATCGAGAATGAAAATATTATATGAGCCATAGGGATAGCCATATTCCACCTTCCCGGAAGCCATCTGCCCCTGCGCTTCGTCGATATCGACGTCGATATTTTCGCTTATCGGGCGGTCGCTCGCGAAAGCGATGTATCTGCCGTCGGGCGACACGGTCGGGAATTTATCGTCCCATCGATCCGAGGTCAGCCGGATCGGCTCGCCGCCGTCGATATGCGCAAGATAGAGGTCCGTCCTGTCCAACCTCAATCCGCTGAACACGAGAGCGGTATCGCCGGGCAAGACAGTGGGGGAGGCTATTTCTCTTATTCCGTTATAGGAATAGGCCTTGCGGAGCTTTTTCGTGTAGTTGTCGATTATCGCTATCTCGTCGCTGCCGCCGGATTTGCGCGAAAAGGCGAGAAACTTGCCGTCATGCGACCAGCCGGGCCTGCTTCTGAAAGGGTGGAAAGACTGCGCGGTTCCGCTCCGCTCCGCAGCGGCGATCAGCTCGATCTTTCCCGTTATAATATCGATGATATATAAGTCTATATAGTCCTTGCGATTGGAGATAAACGCAACGCGGTGGCCGTCGGGCGAGAACGAAGGCATAACGTTGAAATAGGAGCCGTCCTTTTCGTGATCCGTACCCTTCTCCGCAATACCTTCCGGCCTTTGCCGCAGCGCGAATTCCGGGAAATACTCCCTTTTCTTGAGATTGAGCCATTCTTCGTAAAGCTCGTCCTGAGTCCGGCCGAGCGCCGCCAGCATGGCCCTGTCCGGCTGGATATAGACCTGCCCCTTGCCGAGAATCTCGCCTATCTTTCTCCTGCCATAACGCCTTGCGATATAACCGATTACACTGGCCCCCTGTTTATATGCGAGAAAGCCCCACAATCACGAAAGGGGCACGGTGTAGTTGTTCAGGACGGCGTCGCGAAGATACATATCGCTCTCGACATCCCAGCACATAGATTCGAACTCGCTGATCCCCTCGGCGAACCACAGCGGCATCTCGAAAATCGTATTGGAGGCCAGCTTTTTCCCCGGGCCGCGCCCGTAAATCTTGTCGAATGTAATAGCGTGGGCCATCTCATGAACGAGGACGTGGCGGAAATCCTCGTAGCTGCCGTTAAACGGCACCACGACCCGCGTTTTGAAAACCTCCGTAAAACCTCCGGTTCCCTCGCCGATAATCGCGCCGATAATATTCGTTTCCTGAAAATCGGAAGGGGTTGGATATATTATGACCGGGATCGGCTCGATAGCCGCCTGCCCGAGATCCGAGCTGATTTGAGGATAGGCGTCTTCGAGGATTTCGGCCCCCATTTCGGCCAGTTCATTATAGCCATCGGCGTAGAATATTTTGTAATGCTGCGTGTAGAAATACTCCCACTCGAAGGACTCATACTGGACTTTGTTTCGCCCGAAAGATTCTCCGAATATCGAACCGATACCGGCAAAAAGCAGCATTGCGATGAGTATATGTTTAGTTTTCTTGTTCAATTTCGTCTCGTTCTCGTTGTTATTATCATTGTTTTGCCCACTCACTTCAGAAGAACCAGTTTGGCGCTCGCGCCGCTTCTCTTCACCCTAACAAGATACAGGCCATCGGGCAATTCTCCGCCCGTATTATCCCTGCCGTCCCAGATAATTTCGGATAGATTATTTTTCCCATTGTCCGGGACAGGGATACTCAGTTCACGGACTTTCCTGCCGACAATATCGTATATCTCGACCACTCGATCCCTCGATCCCTCGACCCCTTGAACCCTTATTCTTACAGTAGCGTTGAACGGGTTCGGATACGCGTGCAATTCCGGTGCCGATGGCAAATATGTCTCCGCAACTTCGTAGGACGGGTCGAACCATTTTAGAATCGCGTCGAGGGCCTGCGCTCTGTTCGTCGAAGTCGGCCCGAGACCGGGATACGGAAGACCCTCCAGTCCGAAAGCGAGGAACACGAGCTTCCCGCCGCTGAGAGAATCCTCATAGCGCACCGCGGCGAAATCCCCCGATGTCGAATATGTGAGGAAACCCACCGCGGGCGGCACCGGGTCGATCCTGTCTTGATGCCTCTGATTGCCCGCGCTGCCGCCGCCCATGAGCGCGAGCATCCCGAAATCGCCCGATATCGGGTCGCCGGGGACGCCGTTCATTATCGGCGTGCCGTCGCCGCCGAGCCAGACCGCGTGAACGAGCGAATCGAATTCGGGATTCCCGGCGAGGTCTTCACACAAGCCTTGCCCCGAGAGTATTACATATCCGCCGTTTGCGACAATATAACCGAGCGCCTCGATATCGAGCGAATCCAGCGTCGATGTCGAATCGTCGCCGGTGAACCACAGGATAGTATGGCGGCGCATCTCTCCGCCGACCGGCCCCGGAACCGGGCCGAGCGAATCGCGGTCCCACGTGCGATATGTCGCGCCGATAGAGTCGAGACTCAGGCCGTAATATTGCGCATAATCCGCGCCGGTGTCGTCATCGACAAGAACGAGATCCGCGCGGTCGAGAAAGTAATTTTTCAGATTGCAGGCGCTATCATAAACAGTTATCGAATCGAATGTCCCGCCGGTGAACGGAAATTCCGGCTCGACACGGACGTTGTATGTCAGGCAGGGCAGGTCGATAGAATAACCGCCCAAAGCGTCGGTTCGCATTGAATCGTAAGGAGTAACCGACCCCCCGAAAAGCAAATCGAAATACAGCCAGGCCTCGACAGGGGCCGAAGCGATAGAATCCCGAACTTCCCCCGAGACGGGTCGAACCGCCGTCGCGTAAAAATTCACCTGCGCCGTGTCGTTCCAGTCGTCGGCGTCGGGCAGGTAAGTGGTTACACCGACAACGTGCTCGCCCTCCGAGCCGGGGGTTATCGCGAATGTATCGAGCGGAAAGGCCTCGCCCCAGCCGAAATAAATCGTCGTATCGAGCAGGATTCCACGGTCGAAACTTATCATGAAATCGACATCGCCCGCCGCGCCGTCGCCGAAAGCGGCAGCCCGCGCGACAACATAAACCGTGTCGTTCGCGGTGGCCCAGCCTTTGGGCATATAAACCGTCGGATTCAACCCGCCCGCGTCGATTTCCGGCAGGGAATCGATAACCCAATCCATCGCGTAAAGCACGAGATAGGCACTTATCCAGGTCATGTCCTCGTCGCTCGGCCCAAGGATACTGACCGGGATTCCGCCGTCGCCGTCGGTGTCCTGAACCAGAAGCTCGTCGAGTATCTCGCGATATTTTCGATAGTAACTCGAATCGCCGGTCGCGTTCCAGAGCGCGCGGAAACCGTTGGCATACCAGATATTCCAGCTATTGTCCCAAACCAGCGGATCGTAATCGTCCGGGATAGGCGCGCGATCCGGGAGATACGGCCCGTAAGCCGCGAGCCACGAGTCGAGCGACTCCGGCATCGCCGAAAAGCGCGAGTTCATCATCCCCCAGACAATCGTGCCGGAAGACATCGCCCAATCGACATAATCCATGTGCGCCGCCGTGTCGCGGTCGATCCACTCCTGCACGGCGTAGGCGATAGACATCGCACTGTCGCCATACTCGATGCAAGTGCAATCCAGACTCCACTGATACAAAGCCCCTGCGGCAAAAGCATTTACAAGCGCGTGAAGGCCGTCGATCTCCGGCCACGGCGTGTCCATCGACAGTTTGTTGAACATCACAACTCGCGCGCAAGAATCGGCGTATCCGACGTGCGAGGAGTCGCCGATCATATCGCGCAGGCCCATATCGAGAAGCAGGCCGAGCGCGGAATTCCAGACGCGATAGTAATAGCTCGTGAATGTCGGTGTGATTTCCGCGAGTTCCTCGTTGTAGGCGGGGAAATTTCGGAGATAGACCCACGCGCTGTCGATATCCTCAATAAAGCTCGAATCGCCGGAGTGCGCGACATAGAACGCCCAGTCCCAGACGACCTCCTGCGTGTTGTCGGTCTGGATAACGTCCCGAAGATCGCCCGATTCGGCCTCGATAATCCCGCCGTGCTCGGCGCTGTCCGGGTCGAGAAGCTGCCATGTTCGCCAGAAATGCGCCATTTCCAGCACCTCATGCGGATAGGAGAACCGCGGATGGGTTCGCCATTCATCCATTTCCATTGGACGCGCCGACGCCCGCGATTGGAGCGCCTCGATTTTTTCCCGCGCCTCCCGATGCGTCTCCGCATCCCAGAACGGCGTGGCTACAAGGCTCCCCGCCGCGATAATGATGATTGCGATAACGATTGTTTTCATTTTATAAATACTCCTTTTCGACAACTGGCGCATTTTTTGTGTGAAACCGTGAGATTCCGAACCCATCCGATGAGATTCTGAACCCGGCAAGTAAGATTCCGAACCCATACGATAGGATTCCGAACTTGGAGAGTAAGATTCCGAACCCATACGATAGGATTCCGAACTTGGAGAGTAGGATTCCGAACCCGTCCGATAGGATTCCGAACTTGGACAGCGAGAATCTGTTGCCGTAAAGCGGGCTTCCGAACCCATAACGAGAGGTAATATTTTCTATATTTAAGAATAACATCGCGGTATTTGCAAATTTCATCCTGAAAAACTACTTTTCTAACACAATCGGAGGTGGTGGAAAAAGCCGCGAAGAACGGAATTTATCCACGCGCGGGTCCAACGGAACTAACTCCAGCCTATACCCCGCGACACGCACAAGCGGCGCGAGCGTGTTCAAGTTCGGCGCTTTATTATATTGCTTCATTATTCGCGAAACAGTCTTCCTGTTTAGCCCGGAGAACTCGAAAATCTGTTTTTCGGTAAGGCCGCAGGTTTCGAGAAACGCGACGACTTTTGCAGTAATTTTCACAGCGTCGGGATCGTTGGTCTTTTTCATTCTTCCTTTATATCGCATTGCTCCTCCTTTTTCTATGAATGCCAAGCCGTGAGTAGAGAGGGCCTATGTACCCTCCCGTTTTCTCAAGGATTTAGTGCCTTTCTTATTCCTCTAATAAATGTGTCGATTTCGTCATCGCACGTAAAATAACCGGAGAAACCAGAATATTCTGAGCTTAAGTTCGGGTCAAATGTCCAACTCTTCCGATCCTTTGGAAGTATACTTAAGAGGTTATCTTCATCCACGCTGAAGAGTTGGCAAAACCGTTGAGAATATATCTGGAAGTGTAACCCATTTTCTCCGGTGCTTTTTTGAGGAATCAAGCTAAAAACGACTTTATGACCTCCCTCGAAATTCTTGGTAAAGGCGATTGAACTTCGCGTAGTGTGTTTTCCGAAAAACTGGCTTAGATCATCAATAAATTGGCAATATAACTCTCCAATTCCTTTTTCGACAGCAATCCCTTGAAGTTCTTCATAAGTGAGATTTCGACGGCGTTTTGATGAACTTTTTATTCTAACCTGATATTCGATCTGTTCTGGTTCAACCAAGAATACTCTCGACAGGAATTCCTCGTTGGTTTGTGTTTTAAAATACTGAAATGTAGCGGCGTTTATATTGACTCCGTAAGTATCGCTAAGGTATTTGATTATGCGTTTTGTGCTTGGGTCAATCTGGGAAGCAACGATGATTATACCGTGATTTTCGTTTAGAATATCCGGTAAATCGACCTTAAATATATTTGAAAACGCATTTTCGATTGGTCCTCTATTACTCAGGTAATTATTTGCGATCGATGTAATCCTGTCATTTGACAATTCACTCACCCAGGAAGCGTAGTCAAGGGCTTGTGCGGTAACTTCCCGTGGGGTCTTACCCCTTTTCAACTCGACTATCAAAATATCTCCGTTACGATTAAGGCATAACAGGTCTATTACGCCGCCAAAATCAGTTTCAACCTGACGTCCAATAATAAGGAGGTCCGGTGAAAGGATCGAGATATTTTCTTCAATCCAGTTTTCCAATCGCTCTTCTAAATCCAGCTTCGACGGATTACATACTTCAAACTTATCGTCTTCTTTGATTTGCCATAGTTTTATTTCTTCTGACATAATTCTTATCCCTTTTTTTATTGTGATCCTTCTCGCTACACAGCTCAAGCTTTGTAGTGCTGTTTCACCGGCCGTCTCCCCACCAACACAAACAAAATACAAATTAGTCTTGCAAAATGCAATAGGAAACGCGGCCCCCCCCCCAATCTTCGAGAAAATTCTTCAAAAGAAATAACTTGTTATTCTCACTTTAATTGCCTTAATTGAAATAGATAAAAAATTTTAAAAAA
>DAOWNU010000015.1 GCA_030642425.1 bacterium
CGAAAAACCGGTGCGGTGTTCGGTGCGGTTGGATAATTTCGATTATTCGACCGTCGGCGGGTATTACGTAACAATTTGCACGGCCAATCGCAAACCGATATTCGGCGAGTTTTTAGGCGGCGAGGTTGTTTTGAATAATTATGGCGAATTTGCGCGCGACGAATGGATGCGAACAGGCGACGGTCGCCAATTGGACGAACGGGTCAACCACCGGTTGACCCCTACGTTGGTATCTTATCGCCAATCGAAAAGATTTCTCGATACGCTCGAAATGACAGAAGCATTGCAGGATCCGCAACAAAACAATTAATTTCCTTAAAATCGAAAAAAAACATAATTTTCCCTTTGTTTTCAAAAAAATAGCATTATGTTGAAAGAAACCGGAACAAATGGGAAAAAATATGGCCAGAAAAACGAAATATATCGTTATTACAGGGGGCGTTCTGAGTGGGCTGGGAAAAGGTATCGCGACCGCTTCGATAGGCCACCTGCTCGGAAGCAAACTGAGGATTATCCCGATCAAATGCGACGGCTATCTGAACACCGACCCCGGCACGATGAACCCTATCGAACACGGCGAGGTGTTCGTCCTGGACGACGGCGGCGAGGTCGATATGGACTTCGGCCACTACGAGCGCTTTCTCGGTGTAAATTGCAAATTCGACTGGAACCTTACGATGGGGAAAGTCTATCAGGCCATATTATATAAGGAAAGGCGCGGGGATTATCTTGGCAGAACGGTGCAGCTTATCCCGCATGTTACGGACGAAATAAAGAAATGGTTCCGCGCAATCGCCGAAGAGGAGAAGGCCGATATCTGCCTGATCGAGATCGGCGGCACGGTGGGCGATATCGAGAACGAGCTATATATCGAGGCCGTCCGCCAGCTCGCAAAGGAGGAGGGCAATGATAATATCGTATTCGTGCACCTCACTTATATCCCGCTGCCGAGCAATGTCGGCGAACAGAAATCGAAGCCGACACAGCAATCGGTCAAACTTCTCAACGAGCGCGGGATATTTCCGGATGTGTTAATCGGCCGCTCGGAAAAGCCTCTCGAACCGAAAATAAAGGAAAAAATCGCGCGATTCTGCAATGTGCGGGCGGAGGCGGTAATCTCCGGTGAGAATGTGAAAACCGTCTATGAAGTCCCGCTTCGTTACGATGCCGACGGGCTTACGGAAATACTCCACAAACGGCTCAATATATATTCTCCACCTCGAACTGTCCGCTGGCGAAAGCTGGTGAATAATATCCTCGAGCCCTCGCAAGAGATAGCTATCGCGATATGCGGAAAATACACGAAACTCCACGACAGTTACGCTTCGATAATCGAGGCCCTAATCCACGCCGGCGCTCACAACGACACGCGGGTGAAAGTAGATTGGATCGAAGCGACACAAATCGAGCAGGGCAAGATTTCCGTGGAAAAATCTCTCGAGGGGATCGACGGCGTGATTGTTCCCGGAGGGTTCGGCACACGCGGGATCGAGGGCAAAATCGAGGTTATCCGCTATTGCCGCGAGAGGGAAATTCCTTATCTGGGGATATGCTACGGGATGCAGCTCGCGGTTGTCGAGTTCGCGCGCAATGTTTGCAATATCGAGGGGGCAAACACAACCGAGATAGTCGAGGACGGCGGCGAGGTCGAAAATGCGGTGATCTGTATCCTGCCATCGCAGGAGAAGATCGACCGTAAGGGCGGCACTATGCGACTCGGCGGCCAGGATATAATGTTGAAAAAGGGAACTCTAACGCGAAAAATATACAAGGAAGCCCAAATACGAGAGCGTTTCCGGCATCGCTACGAGGTCAATCCGATGTTCGTTCCGGAGCTGGAAAAATGCGGTCTCGTTTTCAGCGGAACCACGCCAGAGGGCGATATTATGCAGGTTCTGGAGCTTCCCGATCACCCATTTTTCTTCGGGACACAATACCATCCGGAACTTCTGAGCCGACTCGAGAAACCGGAGCCGCTTTTCCGTGAGTTGGTTAAGGCGGCGCTCGAAAGAAAATCGCAGGCAACCGGATAATTTGGATTTTTCTTGACCCAACGGCTTCCGTTGGAACATTTCTTCGACGCTCGGCGTTCATCGTGTCGTTTTTTATGTCTCCATGTTCTGTAGGGGCATGGCGGCGACATGCCCGACGTGGAATTGGCGTCGGGTACCCCTACGAAATGAAAATGTGAAATTCACCGTAGGGGCGAATGGCATTCGCCCGTCGTGGGAAAAACGAATGGCGTTAACTCGCGGACGGGTCAACGCGGTTGACCCCTACGAATCGTAATGGAAAGGAGGCAAAATGAGCGATTTGGAAGGATTGTAGCTCGTTCGGGATGGAGAATATCTCATTCGGGAAGGATTATATCCCATTGGGGAAAGAGAATATTCCATTCGGGAAGGATTATATCTCATTGGGGATGGAGAATATTTCATTGGGGAAGGAGTATATCCCACTGGGAAAAGAGAATATTTTATTGGGGAAGGATTATATCCCATTTGGGAAAGAGAATATTTTATCAGGAGAATACTAATTAAAGGAGAATAAGGCGGCTGAGGAAATCGCCTTTTTTTTATCCCCGAAATTGCTCCCTTCGGCAAGCTCAGGGAACGAAAAAGATCGGTCGTTAAGCGGAGTCGAAACATAAGGCGGGAGCGGACGGGCAATTTTGCGTTGCTAATTGCTCATTTTGAATTGATTCTTTCCCCGCCTACCAGGGCATGCAGCAGGCCGTGCCGGTGCGGTCGCCGGTTGTGGTTCGGCGCGTGATACCGAGAGTTATCGCGAGAGAGTGCTGGATGCCAAGGTCTTTATCGAAGGTCTCATAGGTTTCGGTTTCCCAGTTCCAATGTTCTTCCTCGACATTGCCCATAAAAACCGCTTGATAACGCAAATCGAGAATCAGCCGGAAATCGTAGGTCTGGAACATGAGAAGGCCGCCCGACACAGAAACTGCGGGGCCGTTATCGAAACCGATAATCCAATCGTCGTCGAACTCGTCGAACTCGAAAGGTATGCTGGCCCATTCGATTCCCGCCGAGCCGCCCGCGTAGGGAGAGAAATCTTTCGGCGAGAAAATATAATACAACCCGATATTCAAGCCCCATGCGTAGGCGTCGCCGCCGGAGCCGTAGTAGCCGCGCCCCTCGACGAACATTTTCTCCAGTTCATACATCGCGACCGCTTCGTAATGCCACATCTGCTCTTTGCCGTAGCTGTCGCCCAGCGGAAATTTGTATCCGATTTTCGCGCCGACCGTGTAGAAATTCTTGCGGCGGGTGGGTTCTTTCGACTCGGTCTCGGTAACATTGGTTTTGTCGATAACATCGCCGGCCTTTACACCTTCGGCAATGCCGCGAGCGAGCCTGCCGACAACGATATCGAGATTTTCCACGAACTCCGAGGTGAGTCTGTCGCTGTGGACGGTGGCGCCGGATAGGTCGGCCACATAAATGCTCACGATTATCTTATCGCCGAGCCGTGAGAGTGTGCCGTAAAGCGCCTGTTGCGCACCGGCCTTTTTTGCGCCTTCCGATGCGCAGTTGCCGTCGGAGCAAATCGCGTCTTCCGGGGCGTCGAAACAGGAATAGCCCAGTTCCGTAAGCTCCGATTTGAATAATTCGTGAACTGCCGAGACGGTGGATTGTTCGAGGTCGGCGGATTTGAAATCGTAGATCAGAATCGAGGTCTGTGCGAAGCAGCCGAACACAGCTATTGCAAGAATTAACAGGGCGAACTTTTTCATTTTAGTATCTCCTTTAAAATAGAATCGACAAAATGCTTTTTACAAGTATAATGCCATTTCAATATATAAGCAAGTGTTAATTGGTTTGTAATTTATTATCAATTTGGACGCGTTCTTTTAAATATTTTCTAATACAACTTTTTTATGTGGCAAAAGCACCCGTCGCCGCGTGGCGACTCCCCCTATTTCAGTTTTGGCTTGCTTTTCCGTGCTCGGGGCATTATTGTTTAAGAAGATGCTGCGGAAGAAATGAAAATAGCAAACCGAGAAAACCCGACAACTCAGAGGCGGCTATGAGCGAATTGAAATGGTTCTATCCGGAAAGCCTCGATGCGGTGCAAAAACTGCTCGATAACGAGGGCGTTGTTCCCCACGGCGGCGGCACGGGGCTTCTGCTCGGCAATGTTAGAAAATACAAAGGCCTGATCGATTTGAGATTTCTCCCCCTCGCGAACGTCCGCGAAAATGGCGATTCTGTCGAGATCGGCGCGACAGTCAGTTATGCGAAGGCCGCGCGCGAGCTTGAAAAAATCCTGCCGGGAAACATTATTACAAAATCGCTTTCCGCGGCGGCATCCACGCCTCTGCGAAACCGGATCACTATCGGCGGCAGTCTGATAATGGCGCCCATCTGGTCCGACCTTATCGGCCCGCTAGTCGCGCTCGAAGCCACGGTATCGCTTATCGGGCGCAATAAAGGCCGCTATCCCGTCGAAGAATTCCTCGCTAACCCGAAGTTCCGCGCAAAAAGTCTGCTAACCGGTGTCGAATTTCCGAAAGAAAGCTGGGAAACCTTGCATTACCGTGCCGTTCGAACCGCCTTCGATTATCCGATGTTCACTTTGACGATACTCGCGAAAAGAAACGCAGCCGCATTCGACGATATTCGAATCGTATTCACGGGCAATTCCGGCAAGTTCAAGCGTCTCAGGGAGATAGAAAACGATATGCGCGGGAAAAACACACGAGAAATCGATATAAAAGAAATGGTCGGCAAGTTAAAAATTAAATTTCCGCCGAAAAGACAGGCCACTTCCGAATATGTCGGGCATCTGGGGAGAATCCAGCTCGAACGCGCTCTCGAAACGATTTCCAAGGGGGAAAAATGAGAGGTGAATTCCGAATAAACGGCGCAATAAAGGAATGCGAATTTGCTCCCGAAGCCGTTCTGGCGCAGGTGCTTAGAGATAACGGCCACACCGAAGTCAAAATCGGATGCAATCGCGGCGAATGCGGCGCATGTGTGATTCTTCTCGATGGCGAACTTGTCAACTCGTGTCAGGTACTGGCAGCAACGGCCACCGGCCGCGAGATAACCACTGTCAAGGGTGTCGGCAATTTGCACGAGCCGCATCCAATACAGACCGCGCTGGCCGAAACTGGCGCGGTTCAATGCGGATTTTGCACTCCGGGCATGGTTCTCGCCGCGTTTTACCTGCTGTCGCGCAACCCCGATCCCACAGAAAAAGAGATCGCAAACGCTCTCGACGGCAACCTCTGCCGATGCACGGGCTATGTCAAGATAATCGAGGGGATCAAACTCGCGGCGGAAAGGATGCGCGCAAATGGATGAATTCAAAACTATCGGCAAGTCGGTCGAGAAGATAGACTCCATCTCACTCGCCACCGGCGAAGAAAAATACGTGGACGATTTTCCGCTGGATAATCCACTTCACCTTGCGCTTCTGTATTCTCCGCACGCCCACGCCGGGATTGTCCGAATCGACACGACCGAGGCCGAATCGATGGAGGGCGTCGTTTCGATTCTTCATCACGGCAACACGCCGGATAAACTTCACACGACGGCGGGTCAGGGCTTTCCGGAGCCTTCGCCTTACGATTCCCGGATTTTCGACAAAAAAATGCGATTTGTCGGCGACAGGGTGGCGCTGGTCGCCGCGGAAACAATCGAGATCGCGCGTGAGGCGGCGAAAAAGATCGAGGTGGAGTATAAGCTGCTCGAGCCGCTTTTCGACTCGGAAAGGGCGATGGACGCAGACGCGCCACGGCTCCACGGCGACGACGCTTTCGCACCTATCCCGGTCAAATACGACCCGGCACACAATCTTGCCGCCGAGGTGGAGATGTCTTTCGGCGATCTCGAGGCCGGCTTCCGTGAGGCCGACCTAATTTTCGACAACACCTTCTACACGCCATACGCCTCGCACTGCGCTATCGAGCCGCACGCCGCGTTCGCCCGTTTCGACGAGCGGGGAAGGCTCGTAATATATACCGCCACTCAGGTCCCTTTCCACGCCCGAAGGATTGTCGGCAGGACGCTGGACATCCCGATAGGACAAATTCGAGTCGTGAAACCGCGAATCGGCGGCGGTTTTGGCGGGAAACAGGAAGTTTTTCTCGAACAACTCGTCGCACTCGTAACATGGCGGACGAAGCGGCCGTCGAAAATAATCCTGTCCCGCGAGGAGGTTTTCGCAAACGCCCGCACGCGCCACCCGATGCGCACCCGCCTCAAGGCCGGGGCCAAATCCGACGGCGAGATCACGACTATCGAACTCGACTGCCTGATGAACACCGGCGCCTACGGCTCCCATGCTCTGACAGTCCTCTCCAACGCCGGCGCAAAGGTTCTGCCCCTGCTCAACAAGGTGAAAAACGTCCATTTTATCGGGCGATCGGTCTATACAAATCTCCCGATCGGGGGAGCATATCGCGGCTACGGCGCAACTCAATCGTATTCCGCATATAATCAAACGATCGACATGGTCGCCCGCGCGGCGGGTGTCGATCTGCTCGAATTTTTCAAAAAATGGACTATCAAAAAGGGCGAAACTTCGGAGGTTTTCCGGGTCCTCGGCGAGGGCAAGGAGGGGGTCGCGCAGATAATTCACTCCTGCAAACTGGACGAGTGTATCGACCGGGGCGCGGAAGCGATAGACTGGTATGCAAAACGCGGCAGGCGTATCGAGGTCGCGCCGAATATCGTTAAGGGCGTCGGCGTGGCCTGCTCGATGCAAGGTTCGGGCATTCCAAAGGTCGATATGGGCGCGGCGTCCATGAAAATGAACGAGGACGGCTCTTTCAATTTGTATATCGGCGCGACCGATATCGGCACCGGCTCGGATACAATAATGGCGCAGATCGCGGCGGAGGTTCTGGGAATCACGCCTGATCGATTTATCGTCCTCTCCTCCGATACCGACCTAACCCCGTTCGACGTCGGCGCTTACGCCAGTTCGACAACATATATTTCCGGTCAGGCGGTTCGCAAATGCGCGATGAAAGTTGCAGAGCAGATTAAAGAGGTCGCGGCGGAAATGCTCGATCTCCCGATAGAGGGCCTGTTCCTCGACAACGGTCGGGTTATCGACGACGTTTCGCGCAAGGCGGTAACTCTCGACGACGTATGCTATTACGCTTTTTACACGAGCAATCAGCGCCAGATAGCCGCCGGGGCCTCGCATTTCGCGACCGAATCGCCGCCGCCATTTATTGCCCAGTTCGCCGAGGTGAATGTCGATATTCGCACGGGCCGGGTCGAACTTATCAAATTCGTCTCGGCGGTGGATTGCGGGCAGCCGCTAAACCCGCGCCTGGCGGAAGGTCAGGTCGAGGGCGCTGTTGTCAACGGCCTGAGCTACGCGCTTTGGGAGGAATACATTTATGACAAGAACGGCCGCATGACGAACCCGTCGTTCTGGGACTACAAGATATACACCGCGGCGGATTTGCCGGAGATGGCCACGATAATTGTCGGCTCTTACGAGGAAACCGGGCCATTCGGGGCAAAATCGATTGGTGAGATAGCGATAAACGGCCCGATACCGGCTATCGGAAACGCGATTTTCGACGCCACGGGTGTGCGGGTTTTCGAAGCGCCCTACACGTCCGAGCGCGTCTGGAGGAGATTGAAAGAGGAAGGTGTTACGGATTAATAACATATCCGTTACGGCTTATATATTTAGTGTTATAAAATCGTAACACTTAACGCATGAAATCGAAATTGATAATAAAAAATGGCGCAATCGCACTGCCCGGACTCGACGAACCCGAAATCGCGGATCTTCTTGTCGTGGATGGGATTATCGCCGATATTGGGCATATCGAGCGCAGCGGCCACGATGTTATCGAGGCGGAGGGGCTTCTGATCCTGCCCGGCGGGATCGATCCGCACGTCCATTTCTGCGATCCGGGTTTTATCCGGCGCGAGGATTTCTATTGCGGCACCTGCGCGGCGGCCTCGGGAGGGATAACGACAGTTATCGACATGCCCTGCACTTCGATACCGCCGGTGACCGATTTCGAAAATCTCGATAGAAAACTCGACGCCATAAAGACAAAAGCGGTAATCGATTACGGCTTATTCGGAGGCGTGTGCGCGGGTATGTTCGACGGCGATTATCGCGGAAAAATGGGGTTGATTTTTAAGTTTGTGCTCGGATATAAAACCTATTTTCTTTCGGGAATGCCCGGCTTCGAGCGGCTCGACCATTTCCAGTTCGAGCGGGCGCTCGGAGCCGCGTGTGGACTTGGCCTGCCGGTTCTTCTTCACGCCGAAGACCCCGCCTACGTCCTGTCTGCAACCGTGGCCGCAAAGGCAAACGGCGACTCGCCGAAAGACTACTATTCCTCTCGCCTGGAGATCGCGGAGATACTCGCGGTCGGCGCGGCGGTGCGGATTGCGGAGAGCGTTAGCGCGGACCTTCATATCGTACATATCTCGAGCGCGGAGGCTGGTAAACTTATCCCCGGAGGCAAGATAACAGGCGAAACAGCGCCTCATTACCTTGAATTCGATGTCGATGATTTCGAGCGAATAGGATCGCCGCTGAAAGTTAATCCGCCGGTCAAATCGACCGGCAACAAACGGGGTCTTTGGGAATTGCTGGGTGCGGGAAAGCTGTCGTTTGTGGCTTCGGATCACGCGCCGTGCCCCGCCGAAGACAAATCCACAGGCTCGATATGGACCGATTATTCAGGAATCCCCGGCACGGGAACGCTTATGCCGTATATGTTTTCGGAGGGTTATGTCGAGGGGCGTATCGGCCTTCGCCGCCTTGTCGAGGCGACATCGTCCGCCGCGGCGAGGCGATACGGCATATTCGACCGGAAAGGCTCGATAGAGCCGGGCAAGGACGCCGATTTAGTCCTTATCGATCCGAATGTTGCATGGACTGTCGAAGGCAGTAAGTCCCTGTCTAAAGGCAAGATAACGCCTTTCGATGGCATGTTGTTTAAAGGAACGGTCGTTAAAACAATATTGCGTGGGCGGGTAGTGTTCGACAGAATCGAGGGAATCACGGCGCAAAAGGGCTTTGGGCAATTGTTAACACGATCCGGGGTAAGGTGAATTAAGGTAATAGGTAATGGGTAATGGGCATTATGTAAGTAGGTTATATGTAAGTATAATATATGTAAGTAGGATATATGTAAATAGTTATAGGTATTAGGTAATAGGTATTATGTAAGTAGATAATATGTAAGTAGGTTATAGGTATTAGATAATAGATAATGGATATTATGTAAGTAGGTAATATGTAAATAGGTAATCGGTAATCGGTAATGGATAATCGGTAATGGGTAATAAGTAATAGGTAAGTAAGTAATAGATAAAAAGTCAAAATAGCATTACGCCATTACCTCACTGGATTACAGGTCAAGCCAAGAATGACAATCCGGGGATTGAGATAGTTTTAACATTTGAACTATGAATTTTATATCGCCAACGGGCGAAAGTTGAGAATTGAGCTTTTTCATTTGGGTTTATCTATGAATACACAAACCTCTTATTTAGACATATTGCTTTGCATTGTAAATATGTTATATATGAAGAGAAAGTAGAAAAAATTAAATTGAAACAGAACAACAATGATAAGAAAAAATACCTTCTCGGAGGCGGAATCGTTACCGACGGCGTTTCTATTTTTTTCGAGAACGGCGCGGTTCTTATCGAGGACGGCAAGATAGCCAGAATAGGTAAAACCGAAAAAATGATGGATCCCGGTTTGAAATTTGTCGATGTCGGCGGAAGGATAGTTCTTCAGGGGTTGCTCAACGCGCATCATCACTTGTATTCTTCTATGGCGGTTGGAGTTACGCCGCTCGGGCAGACCGATAAATTTAAACAAATACTCGAAAACCTATGGTGGCCCTGGGACAAAGCGCTCGACGAGGACGCGGTCTATTTCTCCGCCCTTCTCGGCGCGATAGACTCGCTAAAACACGGCGTAACAACGATTTTCGACCATCACGCCTCGATGAACTTTGTCCGCGGAAGCCTCTCCGTTATTGCCGACGCTATAAATATCGCCGGGATGAAGGCGCTGTTATGTTTCGAGACCTCCGACCGCATGGGCGAGCGCGCGGTAGAGGAGCAGATCGCCGAGAATATCGAGTTTTACGAGAGCAATCGCGATTCCGATAGGATAGCCGGGGCTTTCGGGCTTCATGCAAATCTTACTCTATCTCAGAATACTCTGAAAAAAGTTGAGAAGCTCAAGCCGCACGGGATGCCGATACACGTCCATTGCGGCGAGGACATATCGGACTTAACCTATTGTGTATCACAGGGATATGAAGGCCCTATACAGAGATTACATTCATTCGGATTGGTTACACAAAAATCGATTCTCGCGCACTGTATCCATCTCGGCGACGCCGACTATGAACTGCTCCGAAAAATTCGCCCGATAGTCGTCTCCAATCCAGAATCCAACGCCAACAACCTTGTCGGCTCGATGGACAGATCGAGGATCGATTCCTATATCCTCGGCACCGACGGCATGACCGGTGATATGATCGCAACTTCGCGCGCCCATTACATTCTCGGCAAAAAGAGTGGTATCGAATTCGGCGAGTTTCGGCGCGCATTTTTCGACGACAGATACCGGGCGCAGCGCGCGTTTTTCCCGAAGACAGGCTCGCTAAAACCCGGCTCTGCGGCGGATATCGCGGTGCTCGATTACATTCCGGTTGCGCCAATCGATATAGATAATCTCATGGGGCATATAGTTTTCGGGGCGAAAAACGGGCGCGCTTATTTGACAATTATCGACGGCGAAATTCTATGCCGACAGGGACAAATAACATTTGCTGACGAGAGCGAAATTGTCTATCGGGCCAAAAACGCCGCGAAAAGGCAGATCGGGAGGTTCTATGGCTAATATATCCACCAAAATTGCCGGTATTCGACTAATAAATCCTGTTCTTCCAGCCGCAGGGCCGAATGTCAGAAATTCCGAAGCGATGCTTGCCGCTATTGCGGGCGGTGCGGGTGGGATAGTCTCGAAAACGGTCTCGATACGGCCCGCGAACGACCCGCGCCCGACTATTCGCAAGGCGGTCTGCTCGGGCTTGATGAACTGCGAAACGTGGTCGGAAATCCCTGTTGAAAATTTCCTCGACGATCTGCGCGAGGTCAAGTCGGCCGGGGCGCCGCTGATAGTCTCGATTGGCTATCGTCCGGAAGAGGTCGGCGAGTTGGGCGCGCTTATCGCGCGGGAGATAGAGCCGGACGGGTTCGAGTTCTCGGTTCATTATGTCGGCCATTCGGTCGGGCCGATAGTCGATGTCGCAAAGGCGCTGCGGAAAGTTGTCGAGCAGCCGGTTTTCATGAAAGTCTCGCCGAATTTCCTCGATATAGAAAAATTGGCTTTTTCGGTCGCGCCCTATGTCGATGGCTTCGTGGCAATAAACTCTTTCGGCCCGGTTCTGGATTTCGACCCGGAGAATTTTGCCCCAAAACTCGGATCGGGCTACGGCCAGGGCTGGCTTTCCGGCCCGCCGCTGCTGTCTATAGCGCTGCGGATTGTCCACCAGATAGCGAGCGTAACGGACAAGCCGATTATCGGTGTCGGCGGGATAGAAAAGGGTATCGACGCTATCAAATTCTTTATGGCCGGGGCTTCGGCTGTGGGAATCTGCTCCGCGGCGATCAAAAAAGGGCACGGTATTTACGGCGCGGTCGCGGAGGGTATTGGCAAATGGCTCGACGATTACGGCTACGGCTCCGTTCGCGAGATAGTCGGGCTATACAATAGCAATCTCGAAAAGCGCCGCGTTTTCGAAAAAATCCCGGTCAATCGAGTCGATATCGAAAAGTGTGTAGGCTGCGGAGCCTGTATTAGCAAATGTTTGCAGGGGGCGTTATATATGAATGAAGAGACCGCCGATGTTATCCCGGAAAAATGTATCGGATGTGGTTATTGTGTCGATTTCTGTCCGCAGGGGGCATTGGATTTGGTCGAACAGGGTTGAAAGTGTGCAGATGATATTTGTTATAAATGTCAAGTGAAGCTCAAAATCCAAATGCCAAATGGAGATTGCTGATTTTTGTCTTGATAAATGGTTTCATATTATTTATATTGTCTTCACAA
>DAOWNU010000212.1 GCA_030642425.1 bacterium
CCCGCGTGTCGATAACACGGAAATCGGGAGGGTCACGGACCCTCCCCTACGAAATCACGTGGCAACCCGATAAATCCCTCGGTTCCGGCGTTTATCTCGTCCGGGCGAAAATCGGGGATGAGAATATTACGAAACGGGTCGTGTATTTGAAATAACGCCGAATCCGCCGCAGGCGGTTGAGGCCAAATATCTCCGGCATTGCCGGTTGTGTATTTGAAATGACGCCGAATCCGCCGGAAGGGAGGATTCGGTTGTTGAATGAGCATATACAGTCGTCGGAGCGGCTAATACGCCCGCCGGAAGGGGAAATCAGCTTATCGAACGTGTCTGAATGATTATCGGAGTGGGAAAACCGCTTATTTGAGTCTTTTTGTTGTTTATTTGAGCCGTCATGTTGCTTATCGGATGCGTCATGTTGCTTATTAGAGTCGTCTTGTTGCTTAATGGAGTCGTCGTGTTGCTTATCTGAGTCGTCTTGTTGCTTACCGGAGGCGTCGTGTAGGTCGCCGGAGGCTACGGCGAGCATCATACCGCCTCGGGCGACCTCATTACAGCCTCGGACGATTGACAATACGCCTAAGGCGTGCTATAAAACGCCTACGGCGAGCGATCTAACGCCTCAGGCTCTTTACAATACGCCTCGGGCGTGCTATAATACGCCTACAGCGAGCAACCTGACGCCTCAGGCTCTTTACAATACGGCTAAGGCGTGTCAAAAAACGCCTACGGCGAGCAATTTACGGCCTAAAATGATTGACATAACGACTATTGTGCTTCAATACGCACGTGGCAATACGGGACTATTCTATCTCGCCGATATTCAGATCGAGCGTTTCGCTGTCGGAATCGCGGACTTTGAGCGTGGCGCCGGGATTTACCGAGACTATCGTGTATTCGCGCGCCTTGCCGTCGATGTTAAACATAGTTGGGCGATCTTTCCGGTAAAGATGGCCGTTGATTTCGGGCAGATATTCGGCAAACCGCCCGCTCTCGAACGCGGAATAAAATTTTTCCAGAGCCGCCAGCTGCGAATCGAACAATTCCCGAAGGGGAAAATCCCGCCCGAAAATATCTGCGAGAGTGGTTATTTTATTGCGTATCTCCGCCGGAAAATCTTGCGCGCGTGAATTGACATTTACCCCAACCCCGATTACGATTCTCGAACGAGCGCCGCACGTCTTGCCCTGCAGAAGAATGCCGCATATCTTTTTGTCCTCGAAATAAACGTCGTTGGGCCATTTGATAGTGAACCGCCCGTCCGGCGCGGTTTCCGAGAGCGCGAGATTCTCCCTTATCGCGAGCGCCGCAAGGAGTGCGAATTCGCAATATCTATCGAGCGGAAAGGCCGGATCGAGAATGACGCTGTAGTAAAGGCCTCCGGAGGGCGAAACCCATTTCCGGCCCTTTCTTCCGGTGCCCGAAAATTGTTTTTCCGCCAACAACACGGTTCCGGGCGGCTCCGGGGCGAATTTTTCGGACAGCGCGATGCTATTGGTCGAGCCGACCTCTCCGAAACGATATATTTTGCAGCCTATCTTCATGATTTCCAAAAGAGATTGCCACGTCGGGCTGCACCCTCCTCGCAATGACAATGTATTTGAGTATAGCTACGATGCTCCGCAGCGGGGCGCCTTTTACCTATTACCTATTACCTACTACCTTCTTCTGTTTACATGAACTTGCTGAGGAAAATCCCCGCGGCGATAGCTGTGCCGATAACTCCGGCAACGTTGGGACCCATCGCGTGCATGAGAAGATGATTGTCCGGGTCTTCGCTGCGACCGACCATCTGCACAACCCTCGCGGAATCGGGAACCGCGGAAACTCCCGCCGCGCCGATAAGCGGGTTTATCTTTTGCTTTAGGAAAAGGTTCATAAATTTCGCGAAAAGCACGCCCGAGGCCGTGGCGATCCCGAATGCAACCACCCCAAGGCCGAATATTTTCAAAGATTCAGGCCGCAGAAACTTTGTTCCCTGCGCGCTTGCGCCGACACATAGCCCGATAAAAATAGTGAATATATCCACCATCGATGTGCTCGCGGTTTTCGCCAGCCTGCCGGTGACTCCGCTCTCTTTCAGCAAATTACCGAGGAAAAGCAGGCCGACCAGCGGGAGCGCGGCGGGCGCGATATATGCGCTTATTAAAAAAGCGACTATCGGAAATATGATTTTCTCTTTTTTCGATACGGCGCGCGGCGGCGGCATCCTGCGAAGACGCTCCTCTTTCGTGGTGAGAAGCCTCATTATCGGCGGCTGGATAACCGGCACGAGCGCCATATAGGAATATGCGGCGATGGATATCGGTGCGAGATAGGGCCGCGCCTCGACAATTCGCGTGGCGATATAGATCGAAGTGGGGCCGTCGGCGCCACCGATAAGCCCTATCGCTGCCGCCACCGGTTGCTCGAAACCGACGAGAACCGCCGCGATAAATGTCAGGAACACGCCGACCTGAGCCGCCGCGCCGAGCAAGATCGTTTTCGGGTTCGAGATTATCACCGAGAAATCGGTCATCGCGCCGATACCGAGAAAAATAAGTGCGGGATAAAGCCCCGTCTCGACTCCGAAATACAGGATATTGAATACCGACCGGACGTTCCCGATCTTGCCATAGACGCCGATAAGCGCGCCCTCGGGAATCGGGATATTGCCCACGATAATCCCGAAACCGATTGGCAGAAGCAGGAGAGGCTCGTATTCTTTTTTGATAGCGAGGTAAATGAACACGAAGCCCACTATAACCATGACGATGTTCTGCCAGCTTATATTGGCGAATCCGGTGCTGTTGAAAAAGGAGATAAAGTTCGACATGTTCTCTCCCTAAGCCGGTTCGATTTCGACCAGGATTTCGTCCTGCATAACCGAATCGTCCTGCTTGACATGGATTTTTGAGATTTTTCCGGATCGGGTGGCCTGTATCTGGTTTTCCATTTTCATGGCCTCCATGATAAGGATATCCTGCCCGGCCTTTATTTCGTCGCCCTCTTTCACGTGCACCTTGAGAATCACTCCCGGAATAGGTGCCTTAATTGGCACGGTTTTCCCGGAAGGGTCGGCGGTGGTGGGCGTTTTGTGCGATTGCGTCTCCGCGAACTCGACCCGCTTTTTTACGGGAGTCCTTCGGGGCGCCTCTTCTTTCACTCCGAGCTGTTTGATATAGACCGTGATAGCCTTGCCGTCGATCTCGATATCGGCCCGCTTGCCCTCGATCTTTTTCACATCGATCCGATAGTCCCGATTTTTGACAGTAATTATATATTGGCCCATTTTCGCTCCTACTTATTCAAGTGACTGGACATAATCCAATTGGAAAGCTTTTCGCCGTCGTAGTCGAATGCCGGCTCGGAATTTTTGTCCTCGTGATATAGCCGCCATTCTATAGTGAGCGCCGTCGTAATCGCGGCGAGTTGATCGTTATCGAGCTGCCCGATTTTCTCCGCGGCAATTTCAGGGGCGCCGGTTGGTGTTGGTTGCCGGTCTTCTTCCTTTTTCCCATTGGGGATGAAGAATTTAAAAAGCGAGACCGCGACAGCGAGCAGCGCCAGGCCGATCATCACAACAAGAATTCCTGTCAGGGAAAGCCCCAGAATATCCATAATTGGTGCGGCCATTGTCGAAGCCGTCATGTTTTCTCCTTATAGAAATGATTTTTCCCTCGCCCCGATTCTCCGCGTCGTCTTATCTTCTATCGACTCGGAGCGGTATAACGAGAGGAAAAAATTAAATATCAAATATCAAACATCAAAATTACAAATCAAATATCAAAATTATTCCATCTTAAAGAAAGATGATTCTCGAAGTTAAAACATTTGCAACCTATTTTGATTCTTTCAGAAACGAGAGAACTAATAAAACGTCGTCGAAACCTTGAAATAGATCGTCGAAGCTTCAGAAAAGGCCGTCGTCGGGTTGAAATAGATCGTCGAAGCTTCAGAAAAGGCCGTCGTCGGGTTAAAATAGATCGTCGAAGCTTCAGAAAAGACCGTCGTCGGGTTAATAAAGATCGTCGAAGTGACAAAAAAGTCTTTATTGAGGTTCCGACGCTCTTTATTGCTTTACAAACGCCCTTTATTATGCCGAAAACGCTCTTTATTGAGGTTTCGACGACCTATATCACTTTACAAACGCCCTTTATTGTGCCGAAAACGCTCTTTATTGATGTGTCAACGCTCTTTTTTCATTACACAAACGCCTCTTTTTATCGCGTTACCACTTGGTTTTAAAGAACTTACTGCATTTCGGACATCTTTTCCTCCAAGGTTATGGTTCTTGTTCCAACGGTCTCCGTTGGAACATTTCTTCGACGCTCTGCGTCGCGTTTTCCCATCACCCATCGACGCGGAGCGTCGCCCAGAACGTTACACCGCAGAGCGGAGTAACGAGAGGAAAGAATTCAATTCAAAATGATCAATAATCAATTAGCATTGCAAAATTGCCCCGCCACCATCCCTGTAAAAATTGATTTTCGGTCGGGAGAAAAGGGGACATTGATAATTGCTAATTTTGCATTGCTAATTCTACATTGTTTCCGACCTTCTATAACGGGATGTTCCCGTGTTTTTTTCTTGTTCCAACGGTCTCCGTTGGA
>DAOWNU010000328.1 GCA_030642425.1 bacterium
AAAATTAGCAATTATCAATTAGCAATGCAAAATTGCCCCTCCACACCACCCACTGGATTCCGGGTCAAGCCCGGAATGACAACATGAGGATTGCGCGGGTTAAGACATTTCTTCGACGGGGTGGTGCGTGGCTATTACCTATTACCTTTGACCTATTACCTTAATATGATAGACTTTCACCTTCATCCTTCATACAGTATCGACTCCCGCGCAGGGATAGAGGCGATGGTTGCTGCCGCTATCGAGAAGCGGCTTGCGGCTATCTGTTTCACAACGCATATCGACCTTAACCCCGACCGCGAATGCCTCGATTACTATATGCGCTGCGACGGCGTTTTGATGCGCTATTGCGCCGAAGGCCTTAATAAATATATCCGCGAAGTCGGGGAGGCCGCCGACAAATTCTCGGACGATATCGAGATATTTCTCGGTTATGAACTAAGTTACGGGCAGCATTTCGAGGACAGGATAGAGGAATTTCTCGACACGTATCCGGCGGATTTCGTTATCGGGGCGGTGCATTGCCTCGAAAATATCTCGATAACGGCAAGCTCCGAGGCGGCGGGATATTTCCGCGCGACGGACATAAAAAAAGCGGTCGAGGATTACGTTTCGGCCACGATACAACTAATCGAGAGCGGTCTGTTCAGGACTGTCGGGCATATCGACGGGATAAAAAAATATGGACGAGTCTTTTACGGCGCAAATCTCGATACCGAACTGGCAAAGGTCTTTGCGCCGGTTTTCGACTCCATGCGCGAGCGGCGCGTGGGTTTCGAGTTGAACACTTCGGCACTGCGAAAGGGATTATCAGAGATATATCCGTCCGGAAGACTTCTCGAAATGGCGGCCGATAGCGATGTGAAAATTAACTCGACCGGCAGCGACGCGCATCGCCCGGAGGATGTCGGATTCGCACTGGATTTGGCGGAAAAACTTATCTCTAAAATGGGCCTGTCTGTCGGCGAGCCTCTCGCGGGATATATGTGAGTGAATGGAGATTGCCTATTTGAAGCGGCGGCGCGGGAAAAATCCCCCCGGTCGATAAGAAATCCTTGTTCTATTGAAACCTATACATTATATATAGTTAGTAAAAGAGGATAGCCGGAAAGAAAATGAATTGGGCTTCTAAAAGTGGGCGGCATTTAATGGCGAAGCCATAATAACGGAGAGCGATATGTCGATACAACCGAGACTTTACAGGGGGATGCGCGATATACTCCCCGAAGAGATGCTTGCCCGCGAGAAAATGCTGGACAGTGTCCGGGAAATCTTCCGAACGTGGGGATTTGCGCCGCTGTCAACCCCGGCGATAGAATACAAGAAAATCCTGCTGGGGAAATACGGCGAAGAGGCCGAACGGCTGTTTTATAAAATCGAGCACAAGGAGGGCCTGGCGCTACGCTACGACCTGACCGTGCCGCTCGCCCGCATGGTTGCGATGTCCAACAACCTCCCCATGCCCTTCAAGCGATACCAGATACAGGAGGTCTGGCGCGCCGAACGCGCCCAGCCACGGCGGGGCCGTTTCCGCGAGTTCCTGCAATGCGACGTCGATATTATCGGAACCGATTCGCTCGCGGCGGACGCCGAGATAATCGCGCTGAGCGTCGTGACGCTCGACAAACTCGGTTTCTCGAATTCGATAACGAGGCTGAATCATCGCTTGCTCCTGCGGGGGATTATGGAAATCGCCGGTTTTTCGCCTGAAAGGGAGATGGATGTCTGCCGGATTGTCGATAAGCTCGATAAGATTGGCGAGAAGGGCGTTCGGGAAGAGCTGCTCGCGGAGGATTTCGTGGAAGAAAGCATCGAAAAGCTTTTTCGGATAATCCTCGAAAAGGGGAATAACGCTGAACTGCTATCTCTGCTCGAAGAAAAATTCGGCGGCAATCCGCGGATCGAGAGCGGGATATCCGATCTTCGCAAGGTGATCGGGTTAGCTTGCGATTTCGGCGCGCCGCGCGACCGGTTAAAAATCGACCTGTCCCTCTCCCGCGGCCTCGATTACTACACCGGAACGATTTTCGAGAGCTTTTTGCCCGGGCAGCCGCATATCGGCAGTCTCACCGGCGGCGGCCGCTACGACGATCTTCTGGGGCTGTTCTCCAAAAAGAACGTCCCGGCGGTCGGAATAACTATCGGCCTCGACCGTATCCTCGCCGCCCTGAAAGACGCCGGAGCGACGGGGAAAATCAAAACCCCCACGCGGGTTCTCGTTACCGTTTTCGACGAAAAAACGCTTAAATCGTCGGTCGAATTGACAACAAAGCTCAGAGAAGCCGGTGTTCCGGCGGAGGTTTATTTTCGGGAAAGCAAGCTGAAGGCGCAATTTTCTTATGCCGACAGCCTCGGGATACCCTATGTTGCGATTCTGGGCGAGATCGAGATCGAAAAGGGCGTTATCGCGCTGAAAAATATGGCGACCGGCGAGCAGCGGGAGATGGGTTTTTCCGGTTTAGTCGAAGAAGTGATGCGATAAATTTCCAATCCGTCCGCTCCCCGAGTTTGCCGAAGGGCGTTTCGACTCCGCTCAACGACCGGTTTGTGTCCGCTCCCTGCATATCTGAGCTTGTCGAAGGGAGCCTGTCGAAGATCGTTCCACATATATTCGCCGACGGGAGGGTCTCAGACCCTCCCCTACGGTTCCATTTTATTTTTTCTGTCATTCCGGCCCCCGAGCCGGAATCCAGAGGGGCGGTGGGGAAAATTTTGCATTGCTAATTGTTCATTGCTAATTTTGCAATGAATCTTTTACCTTTTACCTATTACCCTTTACCTATAACCTTTTACCCTTTACCTTATTTCCTCGATATAATGGCCCGCGTTGATCGCGGCGATAGTCGCATCGCTGGCGGCGACTGTTATCTGCTGTATCCGCTTATTCATTCAGCCATTCTACTTATTAAATCAGGCATCCCACTCGTTTAATTAGTCAATCTACTCGTTCATTTGGACGATCTCTTCGTTCAAATGGACGATCTGTTCGTTCGATTGGACAATCTGTTCGTTCGATTAGGCAATCTGTTCGTTCGATTGGACGATCTATTCGTTCAAATGGACAATCTGTTCGTTCGATTGGACGATCTATTCGTTAGATTGGACAATCTGTTCGTTCGATTGGACAATCTGTTCGTTCAAATGGGCAATCTGTTCGTTCGATTGGACAATCTGTTCGTTCGATTAAAGGCACTATTGAAACAGATCGTTTAAACTAACGAACAGAACCTATAAATGAAGCAACAGATCGTTTAA